>JBEPXK010000479.1:0-3594 GCA_041641915.1 Planctomycetota bacterium | reverse complement strand
TCGAGCCGAGGTCCTCGAGCACCACACTGGCGCCATCGCGGCGGATGCGCGCGTGTTCGCCGCTGACCGCGGCGTCGGGCAGCTGGATGTCGGCCGAGCTGCGACGGCCGATGATCGCGGCGCGGTCGTTGACCACCTGTTCGATCCCCGCTGCCGGTCCGGCGACGCAGAGCAGGCGGGTGGTACCCAGCAGCGAGCCGTCGGTGACCATCAGCTCCACGGTCCCGAGTGCGACGCGGTCGCCCCGGGTCAGCAGTACCGGTTGGGTGATCGCCTGGCCATTGACCGAGACGCCGGCGTCGTCGCTGCGGTCGGCGAGGTTGATGCCGGCGGGGCCGATGGTGAGCTCGACGTGGCGGTCCGCCACGCCCCGTTCGTCGATCACCACGTCGGCATCGGGATCGCGCCCGAGCACCACCGTTTCGCACGCGAGATTGAGCAGCTGGCCGGCACGCCGGCCGGCGGTGAAGCGCAGCACCGGGTGGTAGCCGTCGAGCGCGCCGGTGCCGGCGGACTCCGCGTCGTCGTCATCCTGCGCCGCGTGGGGGGTCTCGAGGCTGCGCATGACCGAACGGCGCACGCTGTCGGTCTCGCGCGAGCGCAGGTGGTTGCGTACCGCGAGCAGGATGTCGCGCTCGTGATCGGCCTCGGTCAGCAGCGCGCCCAGGGCCCGCTCGAGCGCCATGTGCTCGGCGGCCTCCATCCGGGCATGCTCGTCTTCGAGCAGGCCGGTCTCGAACGCCTCGGTCTCGCTCGCGTCCAGATCGCCGTCGATCCAGGCCTGCAGATCTTCGGTGTTCATGCCTCTTCCCCGGCGATGCGTTGTTCGATGCAGTCGCGCAGCCGCTGACGGACGCGGAACAGGGTGGTCCGGACCCAGGCCACGCTGCGTTCGGTGCGGTCGGCGATGTCCTGCGCCGACAGGCACTCGCGGTATTTCATGTCCACCAGTTCCTGCATGTCCTGGGGCAGCTTGACCAGGCAGCGCTCGAGCGCGTCGACCACCCGCCCGTCGTGCAGCGAGGAGGGGCGCTGGTGGTTGAACTCGACCAGCAGGTGTTCCCCGAGCTTGGCCCGGTTGCGCTGTTCGCGGCTGAAGCGTTGGACCTCCGCGCGCAGCAGGTTGTGGGCGATCGCGCGCAGCCAGGCGGCCAGCGAGGTGCCGGCGGTGAAGTCGGCGAGGTGGTGGTAGGCGAAGACGAAGGTCTCGTGGGTCAGCTCGTCGATCAGGTGCGGCGCCGGGGCCCGCAGCGCGAGGAAGGTCCGCACCTTGCGCACGTGCAGGCCCATCAGCTGTTCGAAGGCCTCCAGATCGCCGTCCTGGGCCCGGAGCACCAGGCCGCGTTCGCCGTCATGACGGGTCGCGCCGCCCCGGACGGGGGCGTCCGGCGCTGGGTCGCCCTCCTCCTGGATCGGGAGGCGCGAGGAGGTGTCGGAGCCGTGTTCGATGGTCGTCGTCATACCCACGTGTCCATAGCCACGGCCTTCCGCCCTGTTACAGGGCGCGCTTGGGGCCCGGTTGTGCCGCGCCGCGGAACGCGGGGCAGGCCTTGTCCGCTCGCGGGCGCGGTGATAGAGTCGGGTGCGCTCCCGGCCACCGGCCGGGGTGCACAGACCTCTGCAGGCTAGGTATCCGTGTCGATGCGACAAGCAGGCTTCACAAGCACCGCCACCGTCGCGCTGCGGGCTTCCCCACCGGCGGAGTCGCGGCGATGAGCGGCGCATTGAGCGTCGTCCCGGTGAGCGACGGGCTCGTGTTGGCGCTCGGCGGGCGTTGTTCGGTGCGCGAGGCGGCGGCGTTGTCGGCCTTCGTCGAGGCCGAGGGCGACGCCCTGGTCGGGGCCCGGATCCGCTGTGATCTGAGCGCGTGCACCTACCTCGATAGCACCATGCTCGGCAGCCTGGTCGGGCTGCATCAGCGTCTGCCGGGTCGGTTCGCCTTGATCGCGCCGCACGAAGCGGCGCGCGAACACCTCCAGAGCACGCGCCTGATCCATCTCTTCGTTGTCGAGGAGGAGGCCCCGCCGGCCACCGGTCCGGCGACGCAGCTGGATCTCGCCGCGCTCGACAGCGACGCTTTCGGCCGCGAGATCCTCGCCGCGCACCGCCGCCTCGCTGAGATCGCCGGCCCGCAGCAGGCCGCGTTCCGCGCAGTGGTCGAGCGGATGGCGGCCGAAATCGGCGAGTCCCCCGCCGGCGGTTGAACCAATCCTGGATCCGCGCGGAAGGCCAAGCACGCTGGCGCGCATCGACCGGGAGCGGACGCGCTCCGGCATCGGAGGCCCGCATGAGCAGATCCGTCCCCGCCCCCACCGCTGGCGATACCGACTGGTTCGAGCACGATCGCTTCGGCCTGTTCATCCATTGGGGGCTGTACTCCCTCGCCGCGCGCCACGAGTGGGTCCAGCACAACGAGCGGATCCCGTCCGCGGAGTACCGGAAATACTTCGATCATTTCGACCCGGATCTCTACGACCCGGATCGCTGGGCCGCCGCGGCCGTCGACGCCGGTATGAAATACTTCGTGATCACCACCAAGCATCACGAGGGCTTCTGTCTCTGGGACAGCGCCCACACCGATTTCAAGGCGCCCAACACGCCCTGCGGGCGCGATCTCTTGCGGCCGATGTGCGAGGCCTTCCGCGCCCGGGGACTGCGCACGGGCTTCTACCATTCGCTCATCGACTGGCATCACGACCAGTACGTGATCGACCCCTACATCGGCCCGTATCGCGACGCCCCCGATCGCGCGCTGCGCAACCGCGGCCGCGATCAGAACCGTTACGCCGACTACCTCCATGCCCAGGTGCGCGAATTGCTCACCGACTACGGTCAGGTCGACCTCCTGTGGTTCGACTATTCCTTCCCCAATCGCACCGAGGCCGGTGAACCGGGCAAGGGGCGCTCCGACTGGCGCAGCGAGGAATTGGTCGCCATGATCCGCGAGCTCGCTCCCGGCGTGATCCTCGATGACCGCCTCGATCTGCCCGGTTCCGGCGACGTGACCACGCCGGAGCAGTGGCAACCGCGGGCCTGGCCGCGGGTCGACGGTCGTCCGGTGGTCTGGGAGGCCTGCCAGACCTTCTCCGGTTCCTGGGGCTATCACCGCGAGGAATCGAGCTGGCGCAGCGTCGAGAACCTGGTGATGACGCTGATCGACTGCGTCTCCAAGGGCGGCAACCTGCTGCTGAACGTCGGCCCCACCGGCCGCGGTGAGTTCGACGTCCGAGCGCTCGAGCGGCTCGCGGGCATCGGCCGGTGGATGCACCACCACGATCGCGCGATCTACGGTTGCACCCAGGCCCCCGACGGGATCCGCACCCCGACCGATTGCCGCCTGACCTGGCACCCGCAGCGGCGTCGGCTCTACGTCCACATCCTCAACTGGCCCTACAAGAAGCTCTACATCGACGGCCTGCCGCACGAACGGGTGCACTACGCCCAGCTGCTGCACGATGCTTCCGAAGTCGGCCTGCAGGCGATCAGCCACGAGCAACAGGCGGCGATGGGTTGCGATGCCGAGCAGGTGGCCACCGCCATCACCCTGCCCCAACGCAAGCCCGACGTGCTCTATCCGGTGGTCGAGCTGTTCCT
>JBEPXK010000478.1:0-3617 GCA_041641915.1 Planctomycetota bacterium | reverse complement strand
GGGCTACTACCTGAGCAGCGGCACCGAGAGCCTGCGCGAGCAGTGGCTCTCCCTGCGTTTCCCGGCCGGGGTCGACCCGACCGCCAGCGCGGCGGCGATGGACCGGCTCACCGGCGCCCGCCTGCTCGGCGAGGGCGACCGCGTGATCTGCAGCTGGGATCCGGAGAGCGGGTTCACCGCCGATGAAGATGCCTGGCGCACGGTGGTCCCCGAACCGGGCGGTCGCGCGATGGCCACCGGCATCCTGCCGCCGCACATCGCGGTGGTCGGCCTGCACGGCGATGTGCACGTGCTGATCACCGCCGGCGGCGTGCTGCGGCCACCGGCCGAGCCGACGCGCGCGGAGGCCGAGCGCTTTCTCGAGCAGGCCGCTGCCCAGCTGACCACGCCCGCGCGGCTCGACCTGCTCGGGCAGTACCTGTTCCGCTACGTCCACGACAGCCCCGACCCGGCCCACCCGCAGCTCTTCGGCACCGAGCGGATCAAGGGCGACATCCACCAGACCGCCTTCGAATCGCTCGCCACCGCCGCCGGCGGCATCTGCCGCGGCGATTGCGACGACCTCAGCGAGCTCTACCAGGACATCGTCACCCGCCAGGGCAAGACCGCGCATGTGATCAGCCTGCCCTCCCACGCTGCGCTCGCCTGGAGCGAGCAGCAGGGCGGTGACTGGCACACCTTCGTCATGCAGACCGGGCCGACGCTCGAGTTCGTTGGCCCCGCGCTGCCCCAGAGCCTCGAACAGGCCTATCGCTACTTCGACGCCGGCGACGTGTTCGATCCCAACAGCCTCGGCCTGCTGCTGCGCTTCTCCGGCGAGAACCAGCGTTCGCCCTGGGCCCTGAGCTACCGCATCTTCTCCGAGCCCGACTACGCGCGCACGATGATCGACGTCCAGCGCGACTGGCATTTCCAGACCTACTACCAGGGCGTGCGCAAGATGCGCGAGCTCATCGCCCAGGGCGACGAGGACACGGCCAACTACCGCGAGCTCGCCGGGCTGTTCAGCTTCACCGGCCAGTACGCGCGCGCGGCCGAATACCTCCGCGAGGCGATCGAGCGCACCGAACAGGCCAGCAGCCGGCTGTTCGAATCCAGCGAGCTGGTGCGCCACCTGATGCACGCCGGCGAGAAGGAGGAGGCCCACCGGGTGGTCCAGCGCGTCCTCACCGAACAGCTGCCACGCCTGCGCGAGGAACTCGGCGCGAGCGTCGCTCGCTTCGGCCTGCGCCTGGCCAGCACCCTGGTCGATAGCGGCTCGTCCCACTTCGCCAGCCAGGTGCTGGCCGAAACCTACATGCACCACCTGGCCGAAGAGCAATGGATCGAGAAGATCAACGCCTGGATGGACAGCGACCGCTTCGACCCGGATCTGTGGAACCAGCTCCCCCTGCGCGGCGATCTGCTCAGCTTCGCCGCGCTGACCACCTCGATCCTCGACTACGAGGGCCCCGATCTGGCCCAGGAGGACCCCTTCTTCGCGCGTCAGGTCGCGCTGACCCAGCGCTGGCTCGACGAGATGGCCTTCCACGACGAACGCCCCTTCGCGATCTACGCCGTCGCCGGCCAGTTCTACGCCGCGACCCTCGGCCGCGAGCGGCTGCACGCGATGATCGCTGCGGCACCCGACCCCGACAACGGTCTGGTCGACCACGCCGAGCGCGTCGGTGGCGCGGCCCAGATCCCGCTCGATCTGCCGTGGATCAAGGCCTGCCCCGGCTATTGGCTCGCGGGCATGCAGCAGTTGTTCCACCGCCGCTACGACCGCTTCGATCGCGCCTCCTTCGATGCCTACGCCACCGGTTTCACCCGCGCCGTCGACCTGTGCCGCGAGCTCGACCTCGACCCCAGCCGCCTGCCGGCGCAGCAGTACGCCGGCTCGCTGATCACTGCGCTGATCGAACAGGATGCCGCCACCCTGCGCGAACTGTTCGCCCGGTTGAAGGAGAAGGACGACAAGCGGATGCGCGACAACACGGCGACCTGGATCGGCACCGCGGCGCGCTTCCTGCCCTACACCTGGTTCGAAGAGGTGCTCGCGCTATGGGTCGAGGAGGTCGACTACAAGCCGAAGTACTTCCTCATCGCCTGGCAGGCGGCGATCAAGGGCGCCGACCGGCACGCCCTGGCCGCGGCCGAACTCGCCGCCAAACGCTTCGCCGACGACCCGGCCTTCGTCGCCGAGTACGAGTACATGCGCGAACTGCTCGCGACCGACCCGGACGGGAGTGAGCCGACCGACTGAACCCTGCACCGTGGCGCGCCCGATCCGGCCGCTTGCATCGCCGATGCAGCTTCCACCCGTGCATCGCCGACGCCCGACGCAGCCAGAGAGCCGACAGCACTGGAATGAGCATGCAAAAAGACGAAGACGCCTATCTCCCGATCCTCAAGGACATCGAGACCGGCCTGGTCGAGGAATACCGCCAGGATCCGCAACTCACCGACCCCAAGGTCGCGTATGCCCTGGACGCGGGCAAGGTGGCCATCAAGAAGTCCCAGGGCTACGCCAAAAACCAGTCGGTCCCCAGCGACCCGCAAACCGACCGCATCGTCGCGCACTGTCTCCACGTCGCGCAAACGCACCTTGCCCCGCAGGGCTCGCTGTCGCTATCGGAACTCATCCGCTGCATCGACCGGGTCGAGCGCTCGGTGCGCCGGCACGCCGCGCACGGGCTGCGCGGCTATTTCGAATTCGTCCAGGACTTCATCTGATCAGGACGAGCAACGCCGCCTGAACCAGGCCAACGACGAAGCCCAGCACGCCGCCCCAGATCTCGATCGCCCACAACTCGCGTCGGGCGACCTCGTTGACCACCGCCTCGAGCCGATCGAGATCGAGGGCGGCGATCTTCTGCTCCACCAGCCCGGCGATGTCGATGTGCTCGTCGGCCAGCCGGCCGACGGTGTCGAGGATCTCGCCCTGGCGGTGGTTGAGCTCGCGCACCACCCGATCGCGCAGGCCATTGAGCAGCTCGGGGGTGATGAAATTGCCCAGTAGCGGGATCTGTTTCAGCTCGCCGACCTTGTCGGCGACGATCTTGTCGACGAAGCCGCGGAACTGGTCGCTGAGATCGAGCTGCTTGATCGGCTCGAGCATCTCCTCGACCAGCACCAGATCGCGCGCCACCACCTGACCGACCCGACGCCCGATCTCCTGCTGCCGCCGTGGCAACAGCCCCTGCATGCCCCAACGCCGCTCCCGCGGGCGGAACAGCATCCGGATCGCGATCCAGTTGGTGACGTAACCGATGCTCGCCCCGATCACGGGGAACAGGACCCAGGGCAACCACTGCATGGGCCAATGCCTACCACGGCGAACGGGGAGGCAAGCAGCGTCCCCCTCCGGCCGGGCTGCGTAACTGCACTGCGGAGCCACAAGAACTGAGGCTTCTATCAGAGGGGGCGCTGCCCCCTCTGAGGGAAGCCAACTCACTTCACCCTCCGCCAGACAAGCGCTCACACGCCACAGGCTTGGACGTATCCTGGGAAACCTCCCGCCGTCGCCTGCGTCGGTGGCCCCGGAACAGGGGCGTGCCCATGGCCAATGTGCTCGTCATCGAACCGAATCCCGTCACGCTCTCGATCGTCGAGGGCTATCTCGACATGGCCGGCTA
>JBEPXK010000477.1:0-3631 GCA_041641915.1 Planctomycetota bacterium | reverse complement strand
CCCATGGATCGGCGATGCCGATCCATGGGAATCCCGCCAAAGCCAGAGGGGTAGGTTCATTCGCTTGCGAATGGACCGTAGGGGCAAAGCCCCTGAGTAGTTACGGTCGGGCCGGCGATCGGTCCTTGTCCTGGCTCGAGCGCCGGGAAGCTGCATCCATGGTTGATCCCTTCGTCGCAGCGGTGGAGGCGGAAGGCAGGGCGCCCAGTCTGGAGCGCCTGCTGGCGGGGTGCAGCGCGCCTGACCTTGTGGGCTCGCTGCGCGCGATCGAGGTCCGTCGTCGCAACGAGCGCAACCTGTATCGGCGTGTGCGTCTGTGCGCCTACGCGGCGGCGCTCTGCCGCTACGCCCTGCAGGACGCGCAAGAGCTGCCACACGGGGCACCGGTGCCAGAGGCGGCATGGCGGGCCCGGTTGGACCGGCGATTCGGTGAGGCGGTCGATCGGCTGTGGTCGTGCCTGGATACGCACGGCGTCGGTCGCCAGTTGCTCTCGGAGCTCGGCGCGGCTTACCGCGGTGCCCAGTACGACGAATTGGCGCGTCAGGTGCGCGCCAGCGTGCGGCGCACCAGGGGCAACGCCTGGCTCTTCCGCGGCGGGCATCAGGAGGAGCACCCGCTGCGCATCCGCGCCGAACTGCTCCGGCGCGATGGCGCGACCGGTCTGTTTCCGGTGCTGCGCGAGCGCACCCCTGTGCGCCTCGATCTGACCCACAGCGGCTGGTCGGACATCTTCTTCCTGGCGATGGAGGCTCCCGAGCTCGCCCGGGTGATCAACGTCTCGATCGATCTGGCCATGGGGGAGCCCGGGCAGCCGCCACACGGCTCGTCCGAACCGCCCATCACCGCGTGCGTGCGGGTGATCGACGAGCCGGTGCTGCGGCTGACCGCCATCGACCTCGCGGAGACCCGCGACCTGCGTGATCTGGACGAGATCTTCGATTTCGGCAGCGACCACCTGGGTCTGCTCAAGGCGGCGATCGTGGCCGCCGGCATCGTGCCGCCGGCCTGCGAGGGGACGCACCAGTCGCTGACGGCCGTGCTTGCGGCGGTGGTCGGCCGGGGCATGGGCCTCGAGCTATGCAGCCAGGTCGCGGGGATCCCGAAGGGGTCGCGGCTCGCCGTATCCACGAACCTGCTCGCATCGCTCGTTGCGGTGCTGATGCGCGCCACGCGGCAGACGGGCTCCATGGTCGGGCCACTCAACGAGTCCGAACGGCGGGTCGTGGCGGGTCGGGCCATCCTGGGCGAGTGGCTCGGCGGGTCCGGCGGCGGCTGGCAGGACAGCGGCGGCGTGTGGCCGGGCATCAAGATCATCAGCGGCATGGTTGCACGAGAGGGGGATCGCGAGTACGGCGTGTCCCGCGGCTGTCTGCTGCCGCAGCATCGCCCCGTGTCCTTGTCGGCGGCGGCACGCGAGGCGCTCCAGGACTCGCTCGTCGTCTTCCACGGCGGAATGGCCGGCAATGTCGGGCCCGTCCTTGAGCTGGTCACCGACAAGCATCTGCTCGGCTGGGAGCACGCACGCGCCGCGCGCGACGAACTCCAGACCTGTTTCGACGGCATCCTCGCAGCGCTTCGGGCCGGCGACTGTCGCGAACTCGGTCGCCGCACGCAGGCGCAATTCCTGGGGCCGCTACAGCAGATCATCCCGGGCGTCAACAATGCTTTCACCCAGACCCTGATCGAAACGGCGCAGGCACGCTATGCAGAGGGTTTCTTCGGTTTCGTCATGCTCGGTGGGATGTCGGGTGGCGGTATGGCGATGTTGGTCGACCCGGCCATCCGGTCGCACGTCGAAACGGACTGGCCCGTCGTACTGCGCGACCTGGCGGACGGGCTCTCCAGCGCCATGCCTTTCGCGATCGAGCCCGTGCTCTGCCGGGTGGCGATCAACGATGTCGGCACGGTGGCGGAGCTGCGCGAGGGGCGCGAGGCACGGCTGCCGGAGGGGTACTACAAGCTGCATGCTCCGGTCATGGCGCGGGCCCGTCACGATGGGCTGAGCCCGACCCGCCGCCAGGATCTGCTCAACGAACTGGAGTACGGTGCGGGCGATCCGTCCGATCGTGATCGACTGTTGCGCTCGGTGGTGGTCAATCTCCTGCCCGACCACGTCCACGAGCCTCATGTCGAGTGGTACGCGGCCCAGCAGGACGTACTCGCCGCCTTCGGCCACGACGCGAACCGTCAGGAGCGCCTGCAGGATGACCTCAGGGCGGGCCGGATCAGCCTGGAGCGCAATCGCCTGTCCTCGCACGTCCGCATCGAGAGCGTCCCCGATGGGCTGGTCTGCGATCCCCTGCAGGCGTCGCAGGATGCGGTGGTCGAGGCCGAGCGGGCCCTGGCCGATGGCGCCGTCGCTATCGTGGCTCTGGCCGGCGGACTCGGTTCCCGGTGGAGCGGCGGTAGCGGTGTGGTCAAGGCGCTGAGTCCGTTCACCCGTCTGCAGGGCCGTTGGCGTTCGTTTCTGGAGTTGCACCTGCTCAAGCGCAAGGCTGTGGCTCGGAGCTGGGGTTCTGCGCCGCAGCTCGTGGTCACCTCCAGTCATATGACACATGCACCACTGGTGGCAGATCTGGAGCGCCAGGCAGCCCTCGCTCCCGAACTGGTCGATGACGGGGTCAGCGTCAGCCGTGGCATGGGCGTCATGCGGCGGGTGGTTCCGATGGAACGGGATCTGCACTGCTGGTTCTCGGAGCGTCCGCGAGCGCGGCTCGATGAGCAGGCCGAAAAGGCGCGGGCCGATTGCGAACGGGCCTGGATCCGGTGGGCGCGTTCGACCGGGGAAGGCGGAGCCTACACCGACAACGAGCCCTCGCAGGCACTCGCGCCTCCCGGGCACTGGTGGGAGGTGCCGAATCTGCTGTTGAATGGGACTCTGAGCCGGATGCTCGAGCAGCGGCCGCAGCTGCGGTTTCTCATGATGCACAACGTCGATACCCTGGGCGCGACCCTCGACCCCGTCTATCTCGCTGCGCACATCCAACGGCAGGCCACGTTCAGTTTCGAGGTGGTGGAGCGCTTGAGTGGTGATGCCGGTGGCAGTCTCGCCCTGGTCGATGGGCATCCGCGGCTGATCGAGGGGCTGGCCGTGCCGGACGAGGCCCTCGAGCTCGGCTTGCGTTACTACAACACCAACAGCTGCTGGATCGACATCGATGGACTGTTGCGGCTGATCGGCCTGGACCGGCGATCGTTGGCAGATCGGGAGGCGGTGGCTCACGGCGTGAGTGCGCTGTCCACCCGCTTGCCGACCTATGTCACCATCAAGGAAGCCCGCCGGCGCTGGGGCCACGGCCAGGAAGACACCTTCCCCGTGGGCCAGTTCGAGCAGCTCTGGGGCGACATGACGGGCCTGACCGACCTGGCCTGCAGTTACGTGTTGGCGCCGCGTCAACGCGGCCAGCAGCTCAAGGATGTGGCCCAATTGGCGGATTGGTATCTGGATGGCAGCCGTGACCACGTTGCCACCCTCGCCGGGTTGGCGTTGTAGCATGGCGGGGCTGGCGTGGCCCGATCGGGGCGCTGCCTGGATGCGGCGCTGGCATGACGCGCAGGCGCCGTCCGCTCTCGCCGGGCTCAAGCGCATCGGCCTGGCGGCCATGGGTATCGGCTGCGGCCTGGCCCCCG
>JBEPXK010000476.1:0-3631 GCA_041641915.1 Planctomycetota bacterium | reverse complement strand
AGTACCGAGCTGCACGCCACCCCCTGGGGCAAGATGCTGGTCACTCCGCGGTTGGTGGAGGTCGATGAAGCCGAGGCGGAGCGGGCGCTGGCCGCCCGCGCATTTGCCCACGCGGTCGAGCAGGAACTCCACCGCGAGGATCTGGCCTACTGGGAGCAGAGCGGCGGGATGGATCCCGATCGCCGTCGGTTGGCGATGGAGGCGGCGCACTGGAACGCGCTCAACCTCCAGGGGTCGATCGGCGATGGCGGCTTCCAGGCCGAGGGCGAGGGTTACACCCTGGGATGCCATCGCCTGCTGCTCGGCTACGCCACCATCTATCGCGATCTGTTCGGCCACGACCTGACCGGGCGGCCCGATGCCGGTTATTTCGCACCGCGCTATGTGCACACACACCGTGTTCACCGGCGGCACGCGCAAGGGTCGACCGGCCTGCCGCAGCCAGACCTACGTCGATGTCGGCTGGCATGGCTGGCGCGCCTTCGCGGTCGACTATCCCGGGCGCTGCGGCGCGCCGGCGTTGTTCGCCGTGGCCGACCGCATCGAGGGCGGCGGGCGCAAGGTCTGGACCATGCACGTGCCCGACTTCGATGCGGCCACGGTGCGCGTGGATGGCGAGCGCTTCACCATCGAGCGCGAGGGGGCGAGTCTGGTCGGCACGGTGGTCGCCCCGGTCGGCGCGCGGATCGTCACCGGCGAGCAGGCGGGGCGCGACGGCGCGGTCGGCAAGGGCCGTGGCAATCGCAAGGGCAAGAAGAAGTGGACCTTCCGCGGCATCCGGATCACCGGCGCCGAACCGGATGATGCGCGTTTCTTGGTGGTGTTCACGCTCCAGCGCGGTGTGGCGCCCGCGGTCCGGGTGAGCGGCACGGGTCTGGACGCCACCGCGACGGTGGGCGCGACCACGGTGCGGCTCGACGGTCGTCGCCTGCGTATCGCGCCGACTGGGCGCTGAACGGGTCTCGCAGCGAGGGGCATCCGGGCCCAACGCTTCGGGCCTTGCCCCCCGGTAGCGCGCCCGAGAATCCCGCGCGTATGAACGCGGTCGGATGATCCGACGCGGTGGAGGGATCATGAGCGCAGCGATTTCGGACCGCTTCTTCACCCGGGGGCGCGAGTTCCTCGGCATCCGCTACCCGATCATCTGCGGGGCCATGACCTGGGTCAGCGAGCCGAACCTGGTCGCGGCGGTGGCCAACGCCGGCGCTTTCGCCTGTCTCGCTGGCGGGAACACGCCGTTGGACATCCTCAAACAGCAGGTGGCGCAGACGCGTGAGTTGACCGACAAGCCGTTCGGGCTCAACCTGGTGACCATCGCGCCGGCCTACAAGGAGCAGGTCGCGGTGCTCGAGCAGATCGCGCCGGAGGTGGTGGTTTTCGCGGGGTCCTTCCCCCGTCGCGAGGAGGTTGCCCGGGCCAAGGACTGCGGCTGTAAGGTGCTCTGCTTCGCCTCGACCGCCTCGATCGCCAAGCGGATGCTCGATTACGGCGCCGACGGCCTGATCCTCGAGGGCATGGAGGCCGGCGGCCACGTCGGCCACGTCACGCTGGCCATCCTGTTGCAGCAGGTGCTCTTCGCCTTCCCCGAGGTGCCGATCTTCACCGGCGGCGGTATCGCCACCGGACGGATGAGCGCGCACATGTTCCTCATGGGTGCAGCCGGCGTGCAGTTGGGCACCCGCTTCGCCATGGCGCGCGAGAGCTGTGCGCACCCCGACTTCAAGCGCAAGTTCATCCGCGCCAAGGCCCGCGACGCGGTTTCGACGCCGCAGTACGACTCGCGTCTGCCGGTGGTCGCCGTGCGTGCGCTGCGCAACAAGGGCACCGACGAGTTCGGTCGGTTGCAGCTACGGCTGATCAAGCAGCTCGACGCCGGCGAGATCAGCCGCGAGGCGGCGCAGCTCGAGGTCGAGCTTTTCTGGATGGGCGCCCTGCGTCAGGCAGTGCAGGACGGTGATGTCGAAGGCGGTTCGTTGATGGCCGGCCAGAGTGTGGGCCTGATCGATCGCGAGGAGACCGCGCAGGAGATCGTCGACGATCTGGTTGGCGGGATCGAACACGAACTCGAGCGGGTGCGCGCCACCCTGGTCTGAACCGCGAGCGGCCACGCCCTGGCAGTCGACGCTTGTCCGCCGGGGCGGCGAAGCGACGGTGGCGCGCATGGAACTCGACCAGGTCTTCGGCCGGACCTTCGCCTGCGCATGCGGGCGGACCCACGCGATCGCGCCGCAGCAGGTGGTGATCGCGGATGACGCGATCGCGCGGCTGGCCGAGCAACTGGCGTCATGCACCGACGGTCGGCGGGTCGCGGTGATCGCCGATCGGCGCACCTTGGCGGTGGCTGGCGAGAGCGCCGCGGCGGCTGTGGCCGCCGCGGGCTGGGCGGTGCAGGTGGTCTGTGTGCCCGACCGCGATGGCGACGATCCCCTTTACGGTGGCCCGGTGTGCGACGACCGCACCCGCTCCTGGCTTGTCGATCGCCTCGAGCCGGTCGACGTGCTGCTCGCGGTTGGCTCCGGGGTGATCAACGATCTGACCAAGTGGGTCGCGTACGATTGCTCTCGGCCCTACGTCGTCTTCGCCACTGCCGCGAGCATGAACGGCTATACCGCGGCCAATGTCGCGCCGACCATCGACGGGGTGAAGTGCCTGATCCGGGCGCGGCCGCCCGGCGCGGTGGTCACGGCGCTACCGGTGATCGCCTCCGCGCCACCGCGGCTGACCAGCGCTGGTTTCGGTGACGTGCTCGCCAAGGGGGTGAGCAACGCTGATTGGTACTGCAACCACCAGTTCTTCGGCGACTACCATTGCGAGCGGGCGGTGGGGCTGATCGGTGAGATCGAGCCGCGCTATCGCGACCGGCCCGAGTCGATCGCCGATGGCGATGGCGATGCGATCGCGGCCCTGTTCGAGGCACTCTTGCTCACCGGCGCGGCGATGACCATGGCCGAGTCCTCGGCGCCGGCCTCCGGCGGCGAGCATCTGATCAGCCACGCCCTGGACATGATGGCCGCGCGCGACGGTATCGCGCACGACCTGCACGGGCGCCAGGTCGGGGTGGGCACGGTGCTCGCGGCCGCGCTCTACGAACGCGTGCTCGCGGTCGAGCGCCCCCGGCCGATCGATCCGCCGCCATGCGAGTCCGGCTTCTGGGGTGGCCAGGGCCCGGCGGTCGCGCGCGCCTGCGCCGCGAAGGCCGAGCGCCTGGAGCGCGCGCGCACCCAGCTCGCCGATCCGGCGGTCTGGGACGCGCTGCGCCGGCGCCTCGCGGCCCAGGTGCCGCGCGCGGCGAACGTGCAGGACCGACTGCGCCGCGCCCGGGCGGCGGTCAGCGCGGCGGACCTGGGCATCGACAGCGCCCGCCTGGCCACCGCGTTGGCCCACGCGCACGAGATCCGCCCGCGCTTCACCGTCCTCGATCTGGCCCGGCTGCTGGGCATCCTGCCCGACGCCGCCCCGCAGCTGGTCGCCCAATGGGCGCGTTGAGCGCCCGCGCCCTGAAGCAGTGAACGCCCCAAGCAGACGCCAGCGTGGCTGGCGAGCGGCGACCGAGGCCGGGGTGGGCTGTGCGCCGCAGGCGCGAGGGGCAGCGCCCCCTCTGAGGGAAGCCTCAAGCAAGACGCCTCCCTCA
>JBEPXK010000475.1:0-3643 GCA_041641915.1 Planctomycetota bacterium | reverse complement strand
TCCGTTCGGCGTAGTTGGCGGCCTCGGCGGCGGCCGCGTCGGGTAGCCCATCGATCAGCAGGTCGAGATAGGTCCGCACCAGCCGCAAGGGGGCGCGCATGTCGTGCGAGGCCATGTAGGTGAAGCTGGACAGGCTCTCATTGGCCCGGGCGAGTTCCTGGCGTTGGGTGCGCAGTTGCGCAAGGGTGCGATGGAGCGCGGTCATATCGCGGTAGACCGCGAGTTTCGCGGGGCTGCCGCCAGCGATGCTGATCGGGGTCTCGATCACGTCGTAGGTGCGACCGTCGATCACCACCTCGCGGCGGTGGGTGGCGCCGGCGCACACCGCTTCGATCTGACAGCCGGGACAGACTGCGTCGCGGCCGTGGATGTAGCTGTGGCAGGCGACCTTGCCGCAACGGTCGCCGAAATGATCGATCATCGCGGCGTTGACGTACTCCAGCCGGCGGTCGGCGCCGATGATGCACATCGGCTCGACCATGCTGTCGAGGATCCGGCACAGGCGGTCGCGTTCGCTGCGCAGGCCGGTGGCGGCGTGGGCCAGGCCGCGGTAGACCGTGCGCGAGGGATCCAGGACGGTGGTCTGGAACAGGGCCCAGGCGAACAGGGCGATGGCGAAGATCTTCGCCACGTGGCCGAGCATGTTGAAGACGTCGGTCGGGCCGGCGTAGAAGGTGAACAGGATCTCGGAGACGATGCGCAGGCCCAGGCCACCGAGCAGCATCGCGAGCACGTGGCGGTCGAATTCGGCCCGGCGCCACAGCAGGGCGCCGGCGGCGAAGAGCATCAGCAGGCAGACGGTGTACTCGCTGCCGATCTTGAACGGGGTCAGGCCGCTATCGGGGTCGAAGCAGGTGGGGAAGACATCCCAGGAGAAGATGGCCAGCAACACCAGCACGGTGTAGATCGTGCCCAGGGCCATGGGGATCGCCGAATGCAGCGGCCGGCGGGAGAGCAGGGGCGCGACGGCCAGAGCCAGGGCCTCGGGGTAGCGCGCGGCGATCCACAACTGGGTCGCCTCGTTGGCGCCGTGGGTCAGGATCAGATCCATGCCGGTGTAGGACATCGCGTGGATCATGTCGAGCAGGCCGACGAAGAGGTAGGTGAAGCCGATCAGGTGCAGCGTGCCGCTGTCACAGGTGCGGCGGGTGGCCCAGGCGACCATGAATAGACCGCCGGCCATGATCGTGGCACAGAGCTCGGCCGCGGTATGGAACAGGAGGTAGTTGTGGTGGTGCAGCGTCACCAGCACCAACAGGATGACGCCGGCGAACAGGCTCGCGCTCAATACCGGTGGCATCGCCGGTCGCGGGATGGATGGGGTGGGGGAATCAGGCATGCGGCTACGGCAGCGGTGTGCTGTCGAGGATGATCCTATGCGCAGGAGGGGTGCGTCGCGTTCATACCGCGCGGAGCTGGTCGAGGTGTTCGACCATCCAGGCATGGGTCGCACGCAGGCCGGTGGCGAGGTCGATCCGCGGTTGCCATCCCAGGGCGTTGATGCGCGTGGTGTCGAGTACCTTGCGGGGGGTGCCGTTGGGCCGGCTGGTGTCCCAGCGGATCGCGCCGGTGAAGCCGGTGACCTCGGCCATCAGCGTGGCGAGGTCCTGGAGGGTGATCTCGGCCCCGGTGCCGACGTTGATGGTGCCCGCCTCGTCGTAATTGCGCATGAGGAACAGGCAGGCGGCGGCGAGGTCGTCGACGTGGAGGAATTCGCGCATCGGCGTGCCGTCGCCCCAGCAGACCACCTCGGACGCCCCGGAGGCCGCAGCCTGATGGAAGCGCAGCATCAGCGAGGGGACGACGTGGGCGTATTCGGGATGGTAGTTGTCGTAGGGGCCGTAGAGGTTGCAGGGCATGCAGGAGGTGAACGAGCGGCCGTACTGCCGGCGATAGGCATCGCAGAGTTTGAGCCCGAGGATCTTGGCCAGGGCGTACATCTCGTTGGTCGGCTCGAGCGGACCGGCCAGCAGCTCGGTTTCGGCAATCGGCTGCCTGGCGTGCTTGGGGTAGATACACGACGAGCCGAGGAAGAGCACCTTGCCCGCGTCGTCGCCGAGACGGTTGACCGCCTCGAGCACGTTGATCGCGATCAGCGCATTCTCACGGCCGAATTCGGCCGGGCGGGTGTTGTTGCCGATGATCCCGCCGACGCGGGCGGCGGCCACGTAGACCCGGGCGGGCCTGTGCGCGGCGAACCAGTCGGCGGTGGCCCGTGGGTCGAGCAGATCGAGTTCGGCGTGCGAGGGGGTCAGCGGGTCGGTGTCGCCAGCCGCGGCCAGCGCGCGGACCAGGGCTCGCCCGACCATCCCACGCGCGCCGAGGACGCAGGTGGTATCATGCGCCATGGGGGGGCTCCATCATATCGCGGACCAGGGCGTCGAAGTCGTACTCGGGGCTCCAGCCCAGGTCTTCGCGTGCGCGGCTGGCGTCGCCGAGCAGCACGTCGACCTCGGCCGGACGGAAGTAGCGCGGATGGATCTGCACCACCACCGTGCCATCGACACGACCGCATTCGTCCAGTCCCTCGCCCTCCCATTCGATCTGCTTGTCGCAGCAGGCGAAGGCGGCTTCGATGAATTCGCGCACCGAATGCATGTCGCCGGTGGCGATGACGTAATCCACGGGGTGGTCCTGCTGCAGCATCATCCACTGCGCACGGACATAGTCCTTGGCGTGTCCCCAGTCACGGCGGGCGTCGAGGTTGCCGAGCAGCAGCGGATGGTCGACGGTGAAGCCGCGGTCGCGGTAGCGGCGGATCCAGTTGGTGATCTTCTTGGTCACGAAGGTGTCGCCGCGGCGGGGCGATTCGTGATTGAACAGGATGCCGTTGCAGGCGTAGGTATCGTAGGCTTCGCGGTAGTTACGGGTGATCCAGTAGGCGTAGAGCTTGGCCGCACCGTAGGGCGAACGCGGATGGAACGACGAGCTTTCGGTGAAGCCGGTCTCGGGCATCTCGTCGATCTGGCCGCCGAACATCTCCGAGGTCGAAGCCTGATAGAACCGGGCGTTGGCCTGGTGTTCGGTCAGTGCGTGCAGCAGGCGCAGCACGCCGAGACCGTCGACATCGCCGCTGTATTCGGGGATATCGAAAGACACGCGCACGTGGCTCTGGGCACCCAGGTTGTAGACCTCGTCGGGGCGGACACGGCTGACGAGCGAGTGCAGCCCGGCGGCATCGGTCAGATCGCCGTGATGCAGGAACAACGCCCGGTTGTAGATCCGCGGGTTCTGCATCAGGTGCTCGATGCGTTCGGTGTTGAATACCGAGGCGCGGCGGATGATGCCGTGGACCTCGTACTCGCGTTCCAGCAGCAACTCGGCCAGGTAGGATCCGTCCTGGCCGGTGATGCCGGTGATCAGTGCCTTGCGGATCATGCTCGTCTCCGAATGTGATGACGCCCGTCAGCTCTACGGCGCGCGGAACCCGGTCGTTGGGTTCCGGCGCCGTATGACCGGTTCACGGCGGGGTCGCTGGGGCAGGGGGAGCCTGGGTTCAGAGCGGATCGACCGGACAGCTGATGTCGCGGTCCTTGACCGTCTTGCGGCCATCGGCGCGCGCCTTGTCGATCGCTTGATCGCACAGCCGGCGGACGCAGTCCGACAGCGCCGCGACCACGCTGGCCGAGGTGTTCATGCCCGC
>JBEPXK010000474.1:0-3648 GCA_041641915.1 Planctomycetota bacterium | reverse complement strand
GCAGGCGGTCCGGCCGCGGCGGCGGCGATCCTGGAGGATGCCCGGCTGAGCAGCGCCCTGGATGCGATCCTGCGCGTCGCCGCGGCCGGTAATGCCATCGCCGCCGGCGAGACGGAGCCGGGCGGTGATGCCGACGTCGCGGCGGAGGGGGCCGCCGCCTGGCGCGAGCAGTCCGCCCCGGCAGTGCCGGCGGATTTCGGTCCGGTCCCGCCGGGGGTCGATGCCGCGGACTGGGCCCGTTTGAGCGCGCGCGTGGAGCGTGGCCTGCTCGCCGGTGGCGTCGAGCATTTCGCGCCCGAGCACCGCAGCGTGATCCGCGCCTACTTCGAACGCCTGAGTCGGGAGCGCCGATGAAACCGTGGCGTGTCTGGGTTTTCATGCTGCTGGTGTGCGCGCCCTGGGCCCGATCGATCGCGGCCGAGGCCAGCGGTCCCGAGCTGCTCGATCAGCTCACCCGCCAGCAGCCGGCCGATCAGGCCATCCGCCGTGGCCTGGCCTGGCTGCGCGAACACGTGAGCACTGCATCGGAGGAGCAGCGGCACGCCACCGCGCACGCCGCGCTGGCGGTGATGGCCCATCTGGCCGCCGGGCACGCGATTCACGATCCGCAGCACGGCGGGTGGTTGCGCGAACGCCTGCGCTTCGTGCTCGCGATGCAGGCACCCAACGGATATTTCGGCGAGCGCGACGGCAGCCGGATGTATGGGCACGGCATCGCCATGCTGATGTTGGCCGAGGCTTACGGCATGTGCGATGACCCCGTACTCGAGGAACGGATCCGCGCGGCGCTGGTGCGCGCGGTGGCGCTCAGCGTCAACGCGGCGCGGGTGGAGAAGCCGGAGCTGCACGCGGGTGGGTGGCGCTATCACCCCACCAGCCGCGATTCCGACCTCAGCCTCAGCGGGTGGCAACTGATGGGCCTGCACGCCTGCCAGCAGGTGGGGATCACGGTGCCGGAGGCGGTGGTCGTTCGCGCCTGCGCCTACGCGCGGCGGCTGACCAGCGATACCGGCGTGGTCGGCTATCAGAAGCCGGGCGACAACGATCCGGCCCTGCGCGGGCTGAGTCTGCTGTGCCTGGCGATCGATCCGCGTGGTGCGGACCCGGTGATGGACCGGGTGGCCGAACGCATCACCAAGTACCCCATCGCCTGGAAGGGCAAGTGGCTGTTCTATCGCGCCTATTACGATGCGGTCGGTCTCAGCCGCGCCCGGCCGGAGGTCTGGCGCGGCTATCGCCCCCGGCTCGAGCAGGTGTTGGTCGCGCATCAACACGAAGATGGCTACTGGCCCAGCCCGCCGGGTGGCAACGAGGGCGATTTCGGCTACGCTTATACCACCAGTATGGCCGTGCTGGCACTGGCGGTCGATCGGCATCTGTTGCCCGCCTACCAGCGCTGAGCCCGCCCGGTGGGCGGATCGGTGGCAACGCTCGCGGCCCTGGCGATTATAACCCTGTGGGAGCCGCTCACGCGCATGTCGCTTCGGGCGCTCCCGCAGACGGGAGGCGGAGCATGCCGGCCGACGCTGCGACCATGACCTGCCCCCGCTGCCACGCGCGGCTGCGTATCCCCGCCGACAAGGGCTTGGCCCATTCGCGCTGTCCCCGCTGCCGCCTGCCGCTGGATCATGAGCGCCCGGGTAGAGGTGGGTGCGCGCGGTCGCCGCGCCAGCTGGGACCCTATCGACTCGGCGACCGGCTCGGCGTGGGCTCCATGGGCCGGGTCTACCGCACCACCTTCGACGGGAGGGATATGGCGATCAAGATCCTCGCGCGGCAGGCGGCGGAGGACGCCGAGCTGTTCCATCGTTTCGAGCGCGAGGCGCGCCTGGGTCTTGCGCTGAAGCACCCCAATCTGGTTCGGGTGCATCGCCAGGAATGCTTCAACGACCATCACTGCCTGGTGATGGATCTGGTCGACGGGCCGAGCCTGGAGCAGGTGGTCGATCACGAGGGCGCGTTGCCCTGGCGGCGGGCGGTCGGCTACATGATCCAGGTGGCCGAAGCGGTCGACCACCTGCATCGGCGCGGCATCATCCACCGTGATCTCAAGCCCGAGAACATCCATCTCGACGGCCACGACCGGCCGCGGCTGCTCGATCTGGGATTCAGCAAGGAACTCGAGCCGGCCGATGGTGAGCGCCTGCCCAGCGACCTGACCATCAGCGGGACCTCGCTCGGCTCGCCGGCCTACATGGCGCCGGAGCAGGTCGGCGATGCGGCCAACGCCTCGCGGGCCTGCGACATCTACGGTATCGCCAGCACCCTCTTCCATCTGGTCACCGGCGTACTGCCCTTCGACGGTCGTAGCGCGGTCGAGGTGATGGAGCGGGTCCTGCGCGAGCCGGTGCCTCGGATCCGGCAGCACCATCCGGATCTGCCCGCGGCCTTGGACGAGCTGTTGGCCTGGGCGATGGCCAAGGAACCGGAACTGCGGCCCGAGAACGCCGGTGCGCTGGCGCGGATGCTCGAGTACGTCGGCGAGCATCCTGCCGACGCCGCGACCGTCCGCCGCGAACGTCGGCAGCGTCGTCGGCTGCCCTTGCGCACGATGGCGCTGTATCTGGTGGTGCTGGTCGGCTTCAGCGCGGTCTGTCTGTGGCTGGTGCTGATGAGCTGACGCGCAGCGGGCACGCGGCGGTGACCGAGGCCGTAAGGGGCGGAGGCGGCATCGCGCAGCGATAGGTGGCCCCGGTGGGGTCACCGGACCGACGCAGCGCAAGCGTAGCGGTGCAGCGAAGCGAAGAGCAAGCGCCGCCGGGGTGCGCATGAGCGCCATGTCCGGTGAGCCTGAACGGTCACAAGCGACTTCACAGCCGTCCGCCACACGGCACCGTGGCGGCGGGAGAGACGACGATGGATTACGCGGTGCGGCGCTACGAGCGCATGGACTATCGACGCTGTGGGCGATCGGGGCTGAAGCTGCCGGCGGTGAGCCTTGGCGCCTGGCAGGCGATCGGCAGCTACCGCGAGACCGAGGAGTCGCGCGCGATCATTCACGCCGCCTTCGATCGCGGCATCACCCATTTCGACTTCGCCAACAACTACGGAGATCCGCCGGGATCGAGCGAGGAGTTGTTCGGCCGCATCCTGCCTGGGCTACCGCGCGACGAGCTGATCATCAGCACCAAGGCCGGCTACAAGATGTGGCCCGGGCCCTACGGCGACTGGGGCAGCCGCAAGTACATCGTCGCCAGCTGCGACGCGAGCCTCAAGCGCCTGGGTGTGGATTACGTCGACATCTTCTACCACCACCGGCACGACCCCGATACCCCGCTCGCGGAGACCATGGGTGCGCTCGAGGCCCTGGTGCATCAGGGCAAGGCGCTGTACGTCGGCCTGTCCAACTACCATGATCCGGCCTTCACCGCCGCCTGCGAGATGATGGATGCGCGCGGCTGGAGTCCGGTGACGATCCATCAGCCGCGCTACAACCTGATCGACCGACGCGCTGCCCAGAGCGTGTTGCCGACCGCCGCCGAGCGGGGGGTCGGGGTGATCTGTTTCTCGCCGCTGGCCCAGGGCCTGCTCACCGATCGCTACCTCGCCGGCGTGCCGGCCGACAGCCGCGCCGCCGTGCGCGGGGGCGGGTTGGCCGCGGAGTTCGGCGATGGCGTGCCTGAAGAAGTGGACGTGGGCCGGGTGCTG
>JBEPXK010000473.1:0-3652 GCA_041641915.1 Planctomycetota bacterium | reverse complement strand
TGTCTCCATCTGCGCCAATCCGACAGCTTGCCATGCCGCAAAAGGCCATCGTGGCGCAGATGGAGACAGGGCATGGTCCATCCCCTGCGAGCTATGAGCGGCCCTGAGGCGAAGGCCGGCGAAACCCTTCCCCTGCCGGCGCGTCTTACAATCATGAGCGGTATGAGATGCGATCTTCCCGGTGCAGCAGGCAGCGCCACCCGCAGACCCCGCGATCGTCGTCAGCTTCTCGCGGGGCCGTCGCCCGGGCCCGATCGGGCGCCCCGCCCTCGTCGCGTGGCCTGTGGCAAGCAGTGGGGAACGGTCCGGCTGCTTGGTTCGCTTGCGTGTCTGCTGATGCTCGGCTGCGCTCCGGGGCTCGTCGCCTCCGATGCGGTCGACGAACTGGTGCGCGCGGTGGTGGCGGATATCCCGCCCGACCAGCTCGCCGAGCCGGGCAGCGAGGCCCTGGCCAGCGCGCTGAGCGATCTGCTGGCCGAGGATTTCGGTCTGAGCCCGAGCCAGCGCCACGAGCTGCGGCTGCGGGTGGCCGGCGCGTGGACCGACGCCGGCCGGCCCGAGCGCGCCGAGGAACACGCGCTGGGTGTGCTCAGCGAGCCGGATCTGGGTCCGGCCTTGCGCGAGCGCGCCGGCCTGGCGCTGGTCGCCGCCTGGCGGGTACGGGTCGAGGCGAGCGAGGATCCTGCCAGCCTGCCCGATGCGGTCGCGGCGCTGCAGGAGCACGGCGCGTTTCCGC
The DNA here is from genome assembly GCA_041641915.1 of Planctomycetota bacterium. Lineage (GTDB taxonomy): Bacteria > Planctomycetota > UBA11346 > UBA11346 > UBA11346 > SLQH01. The sequence goes on along the minus strand of JBEPXK010000473.1, from coordinate 2,916 downwards.
CCGGCGTCCGCGCCCGGGCCCAGGTGGTCGACGGGCTGCGGCAGATGGCGCTGGATCGTCCCCTGGCGGCCGAGGCGCGCTACGAGCGGGCGATCGCGCTGCTGGCCGATGCGCCGCCGGAGACGCGGGTGCCGGTCTATGCGCTCTGGGTGCTGGCCAAAGAGGCGGGCGGTACCCCGGCCGACGCGATCAAGACCTGGCTCGACGAGCAGGGCGACGACCCGGCCCTGGCCCAGATCGCCGATACCGTGCTCTCCGGTGAAGGGCGTCTGGTGGGGCAGCCGGCGCCGCCGCTCGCCGCGCCGCGACTTGACGGCGAGGCCGGCGCGCTCGCGCTCGCGGACTTCGCCGGGCGCCCGGTCCTGGTCTATTTCTTCGCCTCCTGGGCCGATGGCTGCGACGCGGTCAGTGCCGCGTTGGTCGAGCTGGAGCGCGAGCTGGGCGAGCGCGTGGCGATCCTCGGCGTGAGCCTGGACACCCGCGATACGGTGGCCGATCTGCCGGCCTACATCGCCCGGTACGATATCGGTTTCCCGATCATCGGCCGCGGCCTCGGCTGGGATACCGAGGCCGACGAGGCCTACGGTGTGCACGCCATCCCCTCGCTGATCCTGGTCGACGCCGAGGGTATGGTGGCGGCGGTTGATCTGATCCGCAACGATCCGCCGGGCATTGCCCAGCGCGTGCGCGAGGCGTTGAACGACGGCGAGGATGCGCCGGTGAGTGACGAGGAGGAGGTGCCATGAGGTCCCGCAGCGGAATGAGTTTTCTCAAATTCCTGGTCATGGTCGTGTTGCTCGCCGGCGTGCTGGTGATCGGTTGGGGGATCTACGCCAACCGTGGACAGGACCACGATGGCGACGGTGAGCCGGACGGCTTCACGCTCCAGCTGACCAACCCCGCCTGGTGGCAGGTGGCGCGCGGCAGCGCGCGCGACCTGGTCGAGAAGACGCGGCCCTATGTCGACCAGATGAAGGAGAAGGTCTGGGGCGATGGTGGGCTGGTCGATGATGCCAAAGCCTGGCTCGAGCAGGACGACGACGGCGCGTCGGACGAGCAGACCGCGGCGGTCGCCACCGCCGCGGACGATGGCGCGGCCGACACGCCCGAGCTCGCTCAACGCCAGGACCCGGCGGTGAGCCCGCAGGCGCCGGCCACGGCGGCGGGCGAGAGCGACAGGACCGAACGGCGTTCGACCCACCTGGTCAAGCCGGTGGGCGGCGTGCGCGAGGTCGAAGGCGCGCCCGACATGCCGACCGCGTCCGCAGGCGCGCCTGCGCCGCGCCTGCGGCGGCTGGAGAGCCGTTTCGCCAACATCGAGGAACGCTTCGCCGAAGGCATCGAATTCTACGAGCAGGCCAATCCGGCCAAGCACGGCTGGACCGATGAGACCGTGGGCAACGTGGCCGCGGCGCGAGAGCGCTTCGTCGCCGTGCGCGACGACCTCGAGGAGTGGCAGAGTGACTACGCTGCGCTGCCCGAGCACGATCCACAGCGCCTGGCTCGCGCGCAGCGGCTGGGCGAGCTGAACCAGAAACTGCTCTACAACGCGACCAAGATGTCGACCTCGATGTGAACCACCGGGTGGCCCGCGACCGTCCGCCGCGCGTGACGGCCTTGGTTCGTGATCGGCTTTCGCTACACTGCAGAGGATGAGTTCCACCAAGGGTCTCGAGATCAAGGTCGGGCTGCTGGTCTTCGCCGGCCTCGCTGCCACCGTGGTGATGATCCTGGCCACGGACCGGATCAGTTTCGAGGACACCTTCACCATCACCGCCTACCTCGACGACGCCGGCGGTCTGCGTCCCGGTTCACCGGTGGAGATGGCCGGCATCCCGATCGGCAACGTCCAGTCGGTCAGCACCACCCGCGACCCGCGCGGACCGATCAAGGCCACGCTCGAGGTGCGAGAGGGGGTCGGCCTGACCAGGTCCAGCCGCCTGATGCTCTCCAGCCGTGGTCTGTTCGGCGATCCCCTGCTCTCGTTCCAGCCGGGCGCCGAGGACGACGCCCCTCTGCCCAAGGACGGCAGCGCCGAGATGGTGGTCGAGCCGACGTTGATGGACCGGTTGACCGATCAGGCCGAGAGCATCATCGAAGGCCTGGCCGAGATGACCGACATGCAGACGCGCTCGGAGTTCAAGCAACTGGTGGCGAATTCCAACGCGCTGGTGGCCGAATCGCGCGGCGCGATCGCCCGGCTCGAACAGCGTACGGCGGGCCTGGATCGGTTCATCGCCGAGGCCACCCGTCTGTCCAGTGCCCTGCGCGAGAATCAGACCAGGCTGAGCACCCGGACCGAGACCGCGCTCGAAGCGGTGAGCGCGGCGGCGACCGCGACCAAGACCCATCTCGACACCGCCGTTCCCCGTCTCGAGGCGCTGGCCGAATCGGGCACCGCGTTGGCAAAGGAGGGGCGGGGGTTGATCGCGCGCAGCGATACGCTGCTTTCGGCGGTGGCGAAGGACCGCGAGGCGATCGCCGAGGACCTCAAGGCCTTCACCGGCGATCTGCGGCTGATCAGCAGCGGCCTGCTCGCCGGGCGCGGCGTCTTCGGGCAGCTGCTTACCAGCGGTGCCCTGGCGCGCGACCTGAACACCATCTCGATCAATTTCGAGGGCTTGAGCGAACGCCTGGCCGAACACCCCGAGGTGCTGATCTTCGGCAGCAGCAACGAGGACCGGCGCAAGGCGCGCGAACGTCGCGAGCAGCGTCGTGTGCGCCGGGCCTTCATGGCCGGGTTCGAATACCACGACCCCAAGCCGGAGGCCGATGAGCCGCCGGTGGAGGTGGACGAGCCGCCTGCGCCCTGAGCGCGTGAGGCGGGTGCAAGCCCGTGCGTTGCTACTGACGGGACCCTCAGAGCTCCGGGAAAGGCTACCAAACCGATCCCAGCCTTGCGCGCGTCAGCGCGCC
>JBEPXK010000472.1:0-3653 GCA_041641915.1 Planctomycetota bacterium | reverse complement strand
CGAGCAGATCCGCATCGCGGCCGGCGAGCCGCTCTCCTTCGGTCAGGGCGACCTGAAGCCAATCGGCCACGCCATCGAGTGCCGCATCAACGCCGAGCGCATCCCCAGCTTCTCGCCCTGCCCCGGGCTGGTGAAGCACTACCACGCCCCGGGCGGATTCGGCGTGCGCATGGATTCGGCGCTCTATTCCGGCTACGCGGTGCCGCCCTACTACGACAGCCTGATCGGCAAGCTGGTCTGCTTCGGCCAGACCCGCACGGACTGCCTCCTGCGCGTCAAGCGCGCGCTCGGGGAGATGGTCGTGGACGGCATCGACACGACCGCGCCGCTGTTCCATGCGCTGCTCGAGAACGAGGACGTGAGGTCCGGTCACTACAACATCCACTGGCTCGAGAACTGGCTGGCGAAGGAGCTGGGCTGAAGCCGCCCTGCGTCACCGTTCGCCCGGCATGGCGCGCGACCGGTCTCCAATCGATATTGTTCAAAATCAATAAGTTAAAGACCTGTCCACGCGTGGACAGGGCATCGGCAGTCCCGGCGGACCGGGCCGCACGCCGGATATGACCGGCGCCCGCGAACGTCGCGAACGATCCCCAGCCCGTTACACCCGGCCCGGCACGTCTCTGCTATTCTCACCGCGATGAAGGACGGAGAATCACCCGAGCTCCTGCTGACGCCCACGCTGTTGCTGCGGGCCTACGCCGCGGGCGTCTTCCCGATGGCGGACAGCGCCGCGAGCGAGGAGCTTTTCTGGGTCGACCCGCGCCGCCGCGGCATCATCCCGCTCGACGGCTTCCACCTGCCGCGCTCGCTGCGCCGTCGGCTCCGGCGCGATGACCACCGGGTGCGGCTCGACACCGCCTTCGAGGCCGTCCTCGACGGCTGCGCCGACCGGCCGGAGACCTGGATCAACGAGACGATCCGCAAGCTCTACACCGACCTCCACCGGATGGGCCACGCGCACTCGATCGAGGTCTGGATGGGCGGCGAGCTCGCCGGCGGCCTCTACGGCGTGCGCCTCGGCGCGGCCTTCTTCGGCGAGAGCATGTTCAGCCGGGTGCCGGACGCCTCGAAGATCGCGCTGGCGCATCTCGTGGCGCGGCTGAAGGCGGGCGGGTTCCTGCTCCTGGACACTCAGTTCACCACCGGCCACCTTGAGCGCCTTGGCGCCCGCACCGTGCCGCGGGCCCGCTACCACCGCCTGCTCGACGCCGCGGTGACGCGCGCGGCCGATTTCTACTCGCTGGCCGAGGACTCCTGCGCCGACGCGGTGATACAGCTCATCACCCAGAGGTCGTAGCGCTGGTGGTCCATCGCCGAGAGCGCCGGGCTCTCCGCGAACATCCAGCCCGAGAACACCGGGTCGGCGATCGGGTCCTGGATGTCCCATATCTTGAGGAACGCCTTGGTCCCGTGCTCGGCGTTGTCCTCGGGCGCGCGGCAGGCCGCAAGGCGGACGCGCAGGCGGTCGATCATGATCTCGTCGCCGGCGGCGATCTCGACGGTCTCGCTCCGCCCGGTCAGCTTGTCGAGCTGGCGCACTCGCGCGCCCGGCTTCAGCACCGTCTCGACCGGCTCGATCCGCTCGGGCTGGACCGGGGCCTCCGGCGTGCGGAACGGCGCCGGCTTGAACTGCCGGCCGCGCGGCATGCTGGCCTCTTGCCCCTCGGGGCTTTCGCCGTCCGGCAGGGTGGCCTCCCCCTCTCCGGGTCTCTCGCCGTGCGGCAGGAGCGGCTCGAGCTTCTCGGTGACGATGCCCCCGTCCTGGTTCGCGTCCTGACCCTGTTGCGCCACGGCCGCCGGCGGGATCAGCGCGGCCATCGCCAGCGCCGCCGCGAGGCGGCGGGCAATCAGCATCGCGGGCCCTGTCGCGCCGCAGGTCACTGGCCCTCCGCGCCGCCGATGAACTTGCCGATCAGGTCGCCGACATTGATCGAGCTCTGGGTGTAGCTGATCTCGTCGCCGGGCTCGAGCATCAGGTCGGCGCCGCCCGGCTCGATGGCCACGTAGGGGTCCCCGAGCAGGCTCGCCGAGGTGATCTTGGCGAGCGAATCCTCGGGCACCGACACGTTCTGGCGGATAACGAAGGTGACCTCGGCGAAATAGGTCTTCGGGTCGAGTTCCATCTCCGCGACGCTGCCCACCTTGACGCCGGCGATGCGCACGTCGCTGCCCCCGCTGATCCCCTCGGCCTTGCGGAACTTGGCGACCAGCGGATAGCCGCCGGCGCCCACGCTCACCTCGGCGGTGTTCGCCGCGTAGACGAGGAACCCCCCCGCCGCGGCGAGCACGAGGGCGCCGATCAGGGTCTCGGCCGCGTTGCTCGCCATGCTTACTGCTCCGTCACTGCTCGGGCTGCCACGCCTCGTAGTCGCCCGCGACGCGCGGGCGCTCGGACACCGTCACCACGCTGCCCGGCGGGTGGTAGGCGGCCGGCGTACCGGTCAGGTTCGGCAGGTGGGGCTTCTCCCACTTCTTCGTCGGCAGCGGCTTCTCGGTCGGCGACTCGTCATAGGTGTAGTGCAGCCAGCCGTGCCAGTCGGCCGAGATGCGGCTGGCCTCGCACTCGCCGTTGTAGATCACCCAGCGCTGCTTGCCGTCGGCGGTGCGGTAGAACTGGTTGCCCTGCTCGTCCTCGCCGACCTTCACACCCTTGCGCGCGGTCCAGACCCGCGTGCCGACCGTCTGGCCGTTCCACCAGGTGAAGATCTCGCGCAGGATCGCGGTCAGACTTGCCATTCGACTCACTCCCTTGCCGAGCGCGGACTATGGCCGACCGCGCCGCGCGCGTCCAGACTGCGCGGCCTCAGAGCGGCTCTAGGTCGCCCTCGGCGCGCCGCGATTCGAACGCCCCCACGAACCCGTCGAGCTGCCCGGCGCGGATCGCCGCGCGCAGCCCCGCCATCAGCTCCTGATAGTAGTGCAGGTTGTGCCAGGTGAGCAGCATCGCGGAGATGATCTCCCCCGCCCGAAAGACGTGGTGGAGATAGGCCCGGCTGTAGCCCCGGCAGGCCGGGCAGCCGCAGTCCGGGTCCAGAGGCCGCGGATCGCCGGCGTGGCGCGCGTTCTTCAGGTTCACGACGCCGCGCCGGGTGAACGCCTGCCCCGTTCGTCCCGAGCGTGTCGGCAGCACGCAGTCGAACATGTCGACCCCGCGCCGCACCGCGCCGACGATGTCGTCGGGCTTGCCGACGCCCATGAGGTAGCGCGGCCGGGCCGCCGGCAGCAGGTCGACCGCATGGTCCAGCACGCCGAGCATCCGCTCCTGCCCCTCGCCCACGGCGAGCCCGCCGATGGCGTAGCCGTCGAAGCCGATCTCGCGCAGCGCCGCGGAGGATTCCTCGCGCAACTCCCGGAAGACGCTGCCCTGCTGGATGCCGAAGAGCGCCTGCCCCGGCCGCTCCCCGAAAGCCTCGCGCGAGCGCCGGGCCCAGCGCATCGAGAGGCGCATCGACTCCGCCGCCGCCCGCTCCTCCACCGGCCAGGGCGTGCACTCGTCGAACGCCATCACGATGTCCGCGCCCAAGAGCCGCTGGATCTCCATCGAGGACTCGGGGCCCAGTACGTGCTCGGAGCCGTCGATGTGGCTACGGAACCGGACCCCCTCCTCGCTCATGTGCCGGAGCTCGGCGAGCGACATCACCTGGAAGCCG
>JBEPXK010000471.1:0-3678 GCA_041641915.1 Planctomycetota bacterium | reverse complement strand
GAGCTTCTCGAGATAGGTGTCGATCAACTCGGTGCCGCCGCCGCCGGCCATCTCGCGCATGCGTTCGTGCTGCTCGCGGTAGAGCACATAGGCCCGGGCGGTGCGCTTGTAGCTCGACGCGAGCAGCACGTCCTCGACCAGGTCCTGGACCCGTTCGACCGTCGGCACCCCCTGCTTGATCACCGCCAGAGCGACCGAGAGCACCCGAGTGGTCAGGCGCTCGGCGCGTTCCCAATCCAGCTCACCGGTGGCGGCGCCGGCCTTGGCGATGGCGGCGGTGATCTTGTCGGCGTCGAAAGCGACGAAGCGTCCGTCGCGCTTCTGGATCAGGTCGAACATGGGAGGTCCTCGCGGGCAGATGGGGGTGGCGTGACCGACCTGCGTGCCGGCAGGCGGCCGGATGGGCAGAAGGGGGCGACTGTGACGACTAGTGACGAACGACTATATCTGGTATTCGCCAATTCATAACCACACCACATCTTGTGTAAAGGTCTTTTCCCAACCCTCACCTAACTGCGGTCGTCAGCACGCTTTGTTTTCTGGGCACACAAGAACCCAGGGCTTTTGACGGGGCGGCTCAGAAGCGCGCGCCGAAACCGAGCGCGAACACCGGTCCGTGCTGGATCACGTCGAGATCGTAGGAGCCGACCACGCCACGGGTCTCCCAGGACCCCCGCCAGCCGGCGAGCAGGTCCAGATGCAGCTCCCGGTGCAGGCCCAGGCGCAAGCGCAGGTCGCCGCCGGCGGTCCAACGGGCGTTGTAGACCGAGCGATCGACATCGTCTGCCGGGACCACCCCGTCGAGCTCGTCGGGCAGGTCGAGGCCGAACACGCCCATACCCAGACGCGCCGAGCCGATCAGCGCCACCCGACGATGCGGCCGGAGCCGGAGGTGCAGGGCGCCCTGGGCGTCGAGCGCGACGTGGAGCAGATCGTCGTCCGGAGCGTGGGCCCAATCGAAGCCAGCATCCAGGCCCATGCCCCAGGACACGTGCTCGCCGCCGGACCAGACCACCGTTTCGATCAGCAGCCGCGCCTGCTTCGGCCAGGTCCCGGCCCAGTGGAAGGTGCGGCCGTCGGCGAGCGCGTAGTCGATATCGTAGTCGCGCCGGCCGAGATCGAGCAGGACCGTGAAGTCGACCGACTCGCTCGCGGCGCAACAGGTGATCGACAACAACAGGGCTCCGAGCGCGCGCATCAGGTCATGAAACCCGCTTCTGCGCGCGAAACAATGCATTCCTCTGCGCCCTGGCGGGCGACCGGACGAACCCGGTTGACTTGTTCTGCGCCGTGGGATTCTCGCAGTATGGATACCGTTCTGGCCTACGGTTCGAACCTGATGCCGGCAACGTCGGTCGGCGAGCTGACCGGCGGCACCGTACCGTTCTTCCGTGACGTGCGCGAACGCCTCGGCTGGCCGCGGCTGGGGCTCGACCTGCACCTCGAGGCCGGCGTGATCGCCGCCTGCCGGGAGGATCCCGACCAGATCGATGCGATCCGCCGCGCCCTCGGCGAGGCCGGGCTCGGCGTCGCCTCCATCAACGCCTTCCCGTTCCACAGCTTCCAGTCCGGGCCGGTCAAGGACCGCGCCTACGAACCCAGTTGGCTGCGCCGCGAACGCCTCGAGTTGACCTGCGCGGCGATGGACCTGGCCGCGGTGCTGTGCGAGGACGCGATCGTCAGCGTGAGCACCAGCCCGGGCAGCTACCTCCCCTGGGGCGAGCAGGCCAACGACGTCAAGGCCATCGCCGTCGGCTTCGGCCGCGCCGCGGCCCACGCCCTGCAGCTCTCGCAGCGCTGCGGCAAGCGGGTGATCCTGTGCCCGGAACCCGAACCGCAGTGCACCTTGTCGACGGTCGCCCAAAGCGTCCGCTTCTGGGGCTACCCCATCCCCGCGTTCGCCCGCCCCGCCGCCAGCGAGATCCTCGATCACGACGAAGCGGCAGCGCGGACGGCCATCGCCGAGCACCTCGGTCTCTGCCTCGACACCTGTCACCTCGCAGTCGAGTTCGAGGACCCGACCGCCGCCCACACCAGACTCCGCGAGGTGGGCGCGGCGCCGGTCAAACTCCAGCTCAGCGCCTGCCCCGAGGTGCACGAGCCGGGCCGCGACCGCGACGCCGTGCGCGCGCTGCGGGCGATGGCCGAACCGCGCTTCCTCCACCAGACCACCTGGCGCAACCGCGACGGCAGCCTGACCCGTCTGCGCGATCTCGATGCGCTCGACCCCGCCGACCCCGCGCTCGACGCAGCCGACTGCCTGCGCACCCATTTCCACATCCCGATCCATCGCCCGCCGCAGACGCCGGGCATCGGCTCGACCATCGACGCCGCGCTCGCGGCCCTGCCGGGCATGTGCGCGGCGCAGCCCTGCCAGCTCTGCGTCGAGACCTACACCTGGTCGGTGCTCGCTGGGGACCACGCCGACCGCAGCGCGGGGGTCGCGGCCGAGCTCGCCTTCCTCGCCGAGGCCCTGTCCACCCGCTGAACCCAGCGGCGGGCGATCCTGCCTTGCCCGCCCGGCAGGGCCGACGACCATGGCACGACCATGGTGATGCCGACCCCCTTCGAACGCATGTTGCAACAGGTGCAGGAACTGGCGACGCGCGATCCCCCGGGCGCCTTCGCCAAGCTCGACGAACTCTACGGCAAGTCGCTGACCGACCTCGACGTACGCCACCTCGGCGCGCTCGCGGCCCACGTCGGCGGAGCCGTGCTCGGACGCTGGGATCAGGCCATCGCCTTCGTTGAACGCTGCCTCGAACACGACGCTCTCGAACAGGGCGAAGAATCCGAGCGCAGCCTGCACCGCGCGCTGGCGGTGCTGCATTCCTGTGCCGGCGACGAGGACCGCGCCACCGACCACATCGCCGCCGGCGTGCGCGACGAGACCGACCACGCCCGGGTGGCGATCATGTGCGCCCAGACCCTGGTCGCGCGGCGTAAGTACAAGCGCGCGCGCCAGTTCCTGCAACAAGCGGCGGAGCTGTGCCCGGCGATCCATCCCGAACAGGACGTGGTCCAGCAGATCGCGGCCATCGCCACCAACATCGCCCGCCACGCCGAAGCCCAGCTGCACGTCAGCCGCGACCTGCTGCTGGCTGCCGGCAACGCCGCCAGCGCCGCCTGCGCCCGCCTGCCCGACTGGCGCGCGCGACACAAGGCGATGTACCAACAGGCACGCAGCTACCTGCTCGCCGGGCGCACCACCCAGGCGCTGGCGATCGTGCAGCACCTGATGGCCCTTGAACAGGAGAAGGGCGCCGGCGCGGTGGAGCAGTTCTTCACCGCCAACCTCGCCTGCCGTGCCCAGATCCAACGTGGCCAGCTCAAGGTCGCCGCCCGCGCTTACGGCGCCTGCCAGCAACTGGCCGGCCAGGTCGAAGACCCCGTCGACGTCGAACGCGTCACCGCAGCGATGGACAAGCTCACCGCCGACCTCGAACGCGACAAGGCCGAACGCGACCGGATCCAGGAAGCCGGTACGTGAAGGTCCTGCTCCTCGCGGGCCAATCCAACATGGTCGGATCGGGCCGCAGCGCCGACCTCGACCGCGCGCGCCTCCCGCAGGCGGTGCGCATCTTCACCGCTTGCGGCTGGACCGGCCTCGACCAGTCCGGCGAGCACTTCGGCCCCGAGGTCGGGGTGGCCGAGGTCCTGGCCGAACGCGGCGAGGCC
>JBEPXK010000470.1:0-3685 GCA_041641915.1 Planctomycetota bacterium | reverse complement strand
CTCTGAGGGAAGCCTCAAAGCTCTGTCTGCCCGGTTGATCGGCGACGGGGCCTTGTCGCCGGTCGCGCCCGCCCGCCTGAGCACAGCAAGCCGGTGTGGCGACCCCGGTCTCATCCGGCACCATCAGGCGCTACGCCACCATCGGGTGTAACCGCTCCTCGCTTCGCTGCGAATGCCTTGTAGGAAGGTGTATGGCTCCCGATTTCGCTCGCGATGACAATGACGAACGCTTCCAGCGCAAATGGCTGCCGGTGCAGGCCTCGGTGATGGCGTATGTGCTGGCGCACGGGGTGGCGCGCCAGGATGCCGAGGATGTGCTGCAGGACATCGCCCTGGCCGTGTATCGCAGCCTCGAACGCTACGATGAGAGCCGCGCGTTCGTGGCTTGGGCGATGGGCATCGCGCGGCACAAGGTCTGCGACTATCATCGCCGACGACCGCTGGCTCTGTGGCCGCTGCTCAGCGAGGAAGCCAAGCAGCAGCTCGAACAGGCCGCCGTCAACCTGACCCAGGAATGCGACCACCGGGTGTGGGCCATGCATGAGTGCGTGCGCCTGTTGGGCCGCGCCGCCCGCAGCCTGGTGGAGCGCTACTACCGCCACGATGAGAGCGTCGCGGAGATCGCGAGCGCCCTGCAGCTGACGGCCAGCAACGTCAAGGTGCGGTTGCACCGCATCCGCAAGAGCCTGCGTTGCTGCGTCGAGAACCGCACCACCTCGAGGACCGGGTCGTGAACGATCGGGTCGATCGCTTCCTGGCCGAGAATCTCTCGCCGCAGGAACTGCGCGAGTTCGCCGAGGCGCTGCGCCAACCGGAGCATGCCGAGGCGCTGATCCGCGCCGCGGCCGACTCGTGGGGGCTGGCGCGCGGGCTGGTCGCGGCGCCCGCAGGAGCGGAGCCGGTGCCACGCCGTCGCCCCGTGCTGATGCCCTTCCTCGCGGGGATGGTAGCAGCCGCGGCGGTGCTGCTGGCGCTGCTCTGGTGGCCAGCGAACAAGCAGCCGCCCGCCGGCACACAGGAAATCCCACAGGTTCAAGCACGGAGCCCTGCGCCGGCGGTCCTGACCATGGTGTCCGGTGCACCGCCCATCGACGCGGCGGCTCGGCTGGCGTCGGGCCAGACGCTGGTCTTTCCGGCCGGCAGCATCGGCGACCTGCGTCTGGCCGATGGCGGCAGCGCGGTGCGGGCGACCGGCCCGGCCGAACTGGCGGTGGTCTCGGCGCAGCACCTGCGCTGTCGCAGGGGGCACTTCGAGGCCATCGTCGTCGCGCAACCGGCCGGCCAGGACTGGCTGCTGACCACCCCCCACGCGCGCTGCCGCGTCCTCGGCACCCGCTTCACGGTGCGGGTAGACGAAGCGGCCACCCTCCTCGAGGTCGCCGAAGGACGAGTCGAACTGACGCCAGTCGCCGACTCCAGCACGCGGGAGGTGGTCGAGGCCGGCGCCAGCCGCCTGGTGGCCGATCTGGCGACCAACCCCCTGGCGCCGCTGCTGCACTACCGTTTCACCGGGCGCGGCGAACAGCTCCTTGCCTGCGATGAAGGCCCGGCCGAACGGCCGGCACTGCGCGACCAGCTGCCGCCGGTGGTGCACGACGACGGCCTGCTGCTCACCTTCGCCAACAGCTGCACGACGCCCGTCAACACCGCGTGGCCGCGACTCGCCGCGCGCCTGCGCCAGGCCGACGGCCTCACGCTCATCGCTACGGTGGATCTGCGCGAACCGTCGACGCGCGGCATGCTGATCGCCGAGGTCTACGGCGTCCTGGCCGCGGATGCCGGCGACGGCAGCGACAAGACGCCGGTGGTCTTCCAGCTCCGCTGCGCGGAGCAGCTGCCAGCTGGCACCTACACCCTCGCCACCACCTGGTCCTCGCAGGGCGTCATGCGCCGTTATGTTGACGGCGCGCGCATGGGCGACCCCTTCGACAAGCCCTACCTGGTGCCGCATCTGGCCGACACGGTGGAGGTGAAATTGCTGATGCCCTACTGCTATCACCGTCAGGACATCGCGCATGCCGGCGTCGTATTCCACGACCTGAAGCTCTACGACCAGACGCTGAGCGCCGCCGAGATCGCGATGCTCTCGGCGACGACCCGCTGACGCGGCGTCGTGCCGATCAGCCCTCGCCCGCCGGCTGCGTCACGATGTGCAGGAGGTGATCAGCGCTCGACGCGAGGCCCTCGACCCGCCACCCGCCGGTGATCGCATTACGCACCGCGTCCGGATCGACGACGCCGTCGACCCAGACCTCCAGCTCGGCGCCGTCGATGAGCGAGGCCGGATCGATGCGCACAGAGATCTCGCGCTCGCCACCCGCGACCTGGACGGTGACCGGATCGCTGAAGACCGATGCGACGCCGTGGTCGTTCACCGCTGCGATGCGATAGTCGTAGGCACCCGGCTGCGTGCAGCTGCGGTCCAGAAAGGCGGTGGTATCGAATTGCAGGCCGGTGAGTCGCGTCCAGGCGGCGCCATCGATGCGGCGCTCGAGATAGAAACGCCGCTCGTCATCGGAGGGGTCGTTCCAGCTCAGGGCGATCCCGTCCTCATCGAGCGTCGCCTGCAGGTTATCCGGGGCGGCCGGGACGGCCGGGGCATCGCCGCTGATGCTCGGGTTGACCATGGTGCTGTCGCTGCCCCCGGCCGCATCCTCGATGGTATAGCGGAAGATGTCGGCGCCGGTGTAGCCAGCGTCGGGCGTGTAGATCAGCACGCCGCCATCCTGGGTGACGCTGCCGTGCTCCGGTTGGGTGAAGGACACGATGACGAAGCGGTCGCCGTCGGCGTCGAAGTCGGCTTCGAGTACCGCCAAGCGGTGACTGCCGTCGCTGCCGACGCTGGGCGCCAGCGGAATCGCCGACGGCGCCTGATTCCCGGTCGGTGGCACAGTGGGATCGGCCACATTGCTGAGATCGACCGACTCCCAGCTGGAATGGCGATCGAGCTCCCGGCCGCTGTCGACTTCCAGGCTCAGCCAATCGTCCCAGCTGGTGTCCGGATAGGCGTCACGCCAATCTCCGAAGGTCGTCAGACCGGGAAAGACGAGTGACGCAGGGAAGACATCGGGATCACGATACCAGGTATTGTAGTCCGAAGCGATGCTGTGCACGAGACCCCGCTTGCCCCAATCCTCGTTGTCGTCGGCGACGCCGTAGTCGGTGAAATACCAGTTGTTGGTCCGGTCCTCGGTGGCGATGACGGTGCTGCCCTCGATGATGAAGCGACGGCTGCTGGCGGCGTCGCCCCAGATGTCGACCCGGGCATCGCCGAAGAAATTGATATTCGCGACATATTGCGCCTCTGTCCGCCCACCGGCCCGGGCGCCGTAGACCATGGTATCAGACAACACCAGCTTCGGCGCGCCGTAGCTCTTGATGTTGGTCTTGCCGTTGTTGCGGACGACGCAATCGCTCAGCCGGAACTGGCCGAAGCTCATCTCGTTGTCGATGCCGCAGTGCTCGTTGTTCTCGAACAGACAACGGTCGAAGGTCACCGGACCATCGCCGCCGTAATCCTGCCAGAAGCCCTTGGTCTGGTTGTCGATGAACCGACACCGCCGGATCATCAGGTCGTGCGATTCCTCCAGCGGTCGGAAGTCGATGTGCTTCCAACCGGCAGCCGTGTGACCCGAGAGCCACTCGGTGAAGCGCCAGCCGTTACGGCTCAGGACCAGGTCCTCGG
>JBEPXK010000469.1:0-3689 GCA_041641915.1 Planctomycetota bacterium | reverse complement strand
TGCTGGGCATCTCCGGAGACCATCAATGTTGTTTCTCCAGGAGAAACCAGGTTCCGTCATCCTGAGGGAATACCGGGTCGCGGTGGTAGGCGAAGCCGTAGGCGACGAGCGCGAGGTCGTCGAAGCGATCGAGCAGGTCGCCGGCGAAGTCGCGTTTGAACAGCCGGTCCTGTTCGCCGCGGTAGCGGACGGTGACCGGGGTCGGGTTGTAGTATTCGGCGACGCAGATGTAGCGCGCGCTGAGGCGGTGGAGGGCATCGTAGGCCGGCGGGAGGTGGTCCGGGTCGACGTGGATCAGCACGCCGCTGGTGAAGGCGAGGTCCCAGGTGCCGAGGTCGGGCAGGTCGAGCAGCGAGCCGACGTGGCACATGGTCTCCGGCAGCGACCGGCGCAGTTCGTCTGCGGCCTGTTCGTTGATCTCGACGGCGCCGAGGCGGGTGGCCGGCAGCAGGCGGCGGATGGCGGCGAGATTGAGACCGATGTTGGCCCCGAGTTCGATCGCCGAGGCGATCCCGTGCGTGCGCTCGAGGATACGCGCAAACAGGTGAGTCTTGCGGCCGAGCAGATCTTCGCTGCGGTTGCGTTCGCGGTAGGCGTCGCCGAAGGAGCCGGCCCAGAACTCCTCTTGTTCGGTCTTGTAGCTGTGCTGTGACATGGTCCTCCTTCGGCGCGCAGCGTGATCGATGCGATCAGCAGTGGCGACGCATCGTCATGGCAGGCTGCTTGAGGTGTGAAAGCTTGGGCTCATCGCCGATCAGCGCGATGAGCTGATCAATGGCGGTGGCATCGCGGTGCTGCCAGGCGGCCTTGAGGAGCTCGGCCAGGAAGGCGTCGTCCTCTACGAGCAGTCCGGCCGGGATTGCGGACAGCGCCTTGGCCGGGCCGTGTTCGTGCAGGTCGATGCGGATCTGGTGGTGCTGGGCTCGCGCGCGATCGCAGATGGCGTCGGCGGCCATGCGCGATTCGCCGATCCGTCCCTCGTCGAGGTGGATCTCGCTGGCCATGGCGAGATGGTCGTCGCGGAAGGCCGAGAGCGGGCGCGAAGCTTCGATCAGGCGCAAGGCCCCGGCGCGATCGCCCGTCGCAGCCCGGCGTTGTGCGGTGGCGGCGATGGTTGCCTCGCCGATCGCCTCGGCGCAATCTGCGAGGAGCTCCAGCGCCCGGTCGAGCACCGGATGGTGGAGTACGATGACGCTGGCATGGCGATCCGTCCGGGCGATGTCGCCGCTGCGCCAGCGGCGTTCGAGTTCCACGATGCCGGCTCCGCCGAGGGCGAGCGCGCGGCGGATGGCGTGGGTATGGGCTGGCGCCCAGCTGAAGCAGGTGGACCAGGCATCGCCCGTGTGCGGACCACCCAGCAGGGCGTTGGTCGCCGCCAAGGCGATTGCGGCGCCGCGCAGGCGCGGGTCGGAGGCGGAGAGATGGCCGCGGACGAGCAGGGCGTCGGGGGCGATCAGACCGGTCTCCCGGGCCAGCTCGACGATCGGATCCAGCCCTTCGAGCATGCAGAGGCAGAGGGCCTTGGTGAGATAGGCCGGTGGCACGCTCGGGCCCATCATGCAGGCGATCAGCAGCCCTTCGATGGCGTGGCGCGGGTCGGGCAGCTCCAGATGGGGGAAGACCCAGGTATGGTAGCTCCAGAACACCGCCTGCTGGACGCTGAGGATCGCCTCCGCGCTGGGCAGGCTGCTCGGTTCGATCAGCTGGAGGCAGGTGTCGCAGAAGCGCTGGAGTGTGGTCGCGGTGGTCCAGCCGATGAATGCATCGAGGCCGTCCCGATCCCGGATGCCCTTGCGTGGTGGGAGTGGCGGCAGCGGTTCCTCGCCGTTGCAGCAGCGGGCGAAGGCATCGAGCTGGTCGATGGCGGCGTCGAGCCCGGCCAGGGTCGCCTGCAAGGCGGTTGGATCCGCCTGCGCTGGCGGCAGGGCGCGCAAACGCATCAGATGCATCTGATGCCCGCGCAGGATTGGCTCCAAGAATAACCGGGCGGTGACGAGGTCCTCGCGGTCGAACAGCCGCTGGAGTAGGGGGATGGCGTTCTCCGGTGTCACGGATTCATTCTGCCACGCTTCGCGGAAGCGGCGGATCTCTCCGCGCAACACCTCGCGGGGGTCATCGTCGACCTTCGCCGGCTCCGGTGGGTCGCACGCGCGCCGCTGGCTCGAGCCCGGTGGCGGCAGCGGCCAATCGGCTGGCAGGGGGGCCGTGCCGTCGATGCGTGCACCGATACCGTCGTCGATATTGGGATTGAGAACGGTGGTGCCGGGCAGGGACGCGATCATCGCCTCGAGGTCGGCGATGCCGATCTCGAGCTGCGCGGTGGTCAGGACGGGCTCGCCGCCGTTGCCGGGCACCTCCCGGCACCACTGGCCCAGCTGACCCTGGGAGGCCTGATCGGCCTCGGCATCGGTGAGGGCCGAATGCGTGCGATCCTCCAGCCGGGAGAGGTCGTGCCCCAGCAGGACGATCTCGCGGCAGCCGAGGAAATGGGCCAGGCCGACGCTGGTCGCGCCGACATTGCTGCCGGCGGGGAAGGTGACCGGGGAGCCGAAGAAGGCCGTGTCCAGCCCCGGCGGGGCGAAGTAGACTCTGCTGACGAATTTCTCGTCCAGGATCGGGTCGGCGCCGATGGGCAGCACGCAGGTGGTTCGTCCCTGATCATCCGTTGGGAACCGGGCCACGGTTTCGGCGAAGTGGTCCACGGTGAGGACGTAGTCCGGGATGATGCCCTGTTCGAGCAGCCGCGCGTACACGGCGTCGCAAGCAATGACCTTGCACCGTTGCCGCACCTGGCGCAGCCATTCCAGTCGCTTGCCGAGGCTGGGACCGGCGGCGATGGCAATGCAGGGCCAGCCGGCGCAACTGTCTTCGAGCCCCGCCACCGAGCGCCCTTGGCGGATGTTGTCGATCCGTCCCAACGCGTGGCGGTATTCCAGCAGCAGGCGGTTCAGCCCGATGTTCCGGCGGATCCATCGGTGGCGTCCGATCGCCAGCAGGTCGCTTTTGTCCACCGGCGCGTGAGGCAGCATGCACAGACCCCAGCAGATCGGTAGCGCGTCCATGGCGTCGGCCAGGTTTTTGGACGACTCCATCGGCGCCAGGGCGATGCGGGGTGAATCGGGATGACCCAGCGCGGCGGAGGCGGCCACCAGCGCGCCGATGTCTTCGGGGCGCAGGATCCAGGCGATGCGTTTGTCTCGGGTGACCGGATCGCTATGGAGCAGCGCAAGGGCGGCCGGGTGCCAGCCGACAACGATCAGGACGTTGAAGCGGTCGTTGGCTCCCTCGCGCAGCGCGGCCACGGTCTCGGCTGGGCAGCCGGATGATCCGGCCTCGGCGACGCCTTGCGTGCGCCAGGGCACCGCGGTCGTCAGCCAACGCAACGATCCCGGCAGGGGCGGGATGGATTCGTGCTCTGGAGTGTCCATCAATGCGACGCAAGCCTTCGGGCCGGGGTTCTGTCGGCGATGGTACGCGCCCCCCGTGCCAAGCAAAGGCGTCCAGCCCGCGGTTGTCGCCCGCGGATGGTATCGGTTCCTGAATCGGAAAAGGGCATCCCCCGCTTGCGCGAGGGATGCCCTTGGAAACCCAGCTTACCGTGCGGATCAGCCGAGCAGCTGCAGGACGTTCTGCGGCAGCTGGTTGGCCTGGGCCAGCATGGCGGTCGAGGCCTGGATCATGATGTTGTT
>JBEPXK010000468.1:0-3697 GCA_041641915.1 Planctomycetota bacterium | reverse complement strand
GCACGGTCAGGAAACAGATCGCTCGTCCCCGCTTGCGCGCAGGGCTGTCCGGGGAATGATTCACTGTGTCGCGGTGCATGCCCGGCCAAATCGGTGTGAACCGAGTACTTTCTGGTTGTCGAGACTCAGAAAGGAGCCGGGCATGCACTACCGCAATAGCATCTTCGCCAGCCTGCTGAAACCGATCAGCCGGCGCAGGTTTGCCGCCTCTGTGGCGAGGCACGACGGTAATGCCTACGACAAGGAGTTCGAGAGCTGGGATCATCTGGTGGCGCTGGTCTTCGCGCAGCTTGCGGGCGTTGACGGCCTGCGCGGACTGGAGGCGGTCTGGAACGCCAACGCGCACCATCACTACCATCTCGGGGTCGGTCGGCTGGCCCGTTCGACCTTGTCCGATGCCAATCGGCGGCGTCCGGTCGCGGTCTTCGCCGAGACCTTCGCCGGCCTTTCTGGCCTGGCCGGCCGCGAGCTGCGGCGCGAAGGTAGCGAGATGCTGCGGCTGATTGATGCGACGCCGATCCCGCTCGACGCGTTGGCCGCCTGGGCCGACTGGAACGGACGCACACGCGGGCTCAAGCTGCACCTCGTCTACGACCCCGGCGCCGACCATCCGCGCACGGTGGCCATCACGCCGGCCACCGTCAATGATGTCACGGTCGGCCGCCAGGTACCGATCGAGACCAGTGCGACATACGTGTTCGACAAGGCCTATTGCGATTATGCTTGGTGGACGCGTCTTCACGAAGGAAAAGCCTGCTTTGTCACCCGCAAGAAACGTAATGCCCGCTTCGTCGCCACGCGGCAGCGCAGCCTGCGCAAATGCACCGGCGACGGCTTCACCGTCACCGAGGACGCCGAGGTCAAGCTGGTGACGCAAGGCCGTTCCAAGCTGCGCGTGCCGATGCGGCGAATTCGGGTCAGCCGCGCCGGCGGCGGCGGCAAGCTTGTGCTCATCACCAATGACCTGAAGCGCCCGGCCGTCGAGATCGCCGCGCTCTACAAGAAACGGTGGCAGATCGAGTTGCTGTTCCGCTGGATCAAGCAGCATCTGAAATTGCGCAAGTTCGTCGGCCGCTCCGAAAACGCCATCCGCCTGCAAATCGTTGCCGCCATGATCGCCTATCTCCTGCTGCGCATCGCCGCCCGCCAGAGCCGCCTCATCATGCCCGCAATCCGTTTTGCCGAACTGGTCACTGATGGGCTCTTTGCCCGCAAGCCCCTCGCGCGCATCGACAGGCCACCGGACGTCAATCCTTCGACCGCTCCGCCCAGCGACCCTAACCAACTCCAGTTCTGCTATGCTTGAACTTCCCCGGACAGCCCTGCGCTTTCGTGGGGACGAACGGAAAGGGTGAGCCTCAGCCAAGCTTATCCAGGCCCACACCGGTCTCGCGCTGATAGACGATCAGGTCGAAGGAGGGCGTCGCGTCGTTGCCGACCGCGGCCGAGAGCAGCGCATGGGCCTGGCCGCGGTGGTGGGTCTGGTGGTTGAAGAAATGGTCGAGTGCCGGCCACAGCGGCTGCTCGATCTCCTGCGGGCGCACGAGGGTGCGATAGCGCAGCGTGCCGGCGAGATCGGCCTCGGTTAGACCGTCGATATAGCCGCTGATGCGGGCGTCTTCGGTCTCCCGCGCGGCCTGCAAGTCGCCGAAGTCGTCATAGAGAATGGCGTCGAGGCTCTGCGGGAGCTCGCCCGAGCCGGTGAAGCGCTGCATCCAGATGCGGTCGCCGACCAGCAGGTGGTTGAGCGTCCCGTGCAGCGACCTGAAGAAGGCGCCGCGGTCGGCCCGGTAGTCGGCGTCGGAGAGGGTGGCGGCGGCGGCGTAGAGCCGGGCGTTGCACCAGGCATTGTAGCCGGCGAACATGCGGTAGCGCGCGAGCATGGCAAGCTCCTGAAATCACGGACTGAAACGGCGGCCGGCGGGTGCGGCCCTTGCGCCGCCGACCTTGCCGCCTCCAAGCCCGCCCGCTATAAGCCGCCGCGACCGAACCGGACCAACAAATTCGGTAAACGCTTCCGATCAATCTGAGTGAAGGATATCTCCCGATGGCGCTCGAGCGCACCTTTTCCATCATCAAACCCGACGCCACCGCGCGCAACCTGACCGGCGCCATCAACGCCATGATCGAGGGCGCCGGCCTGCGCATCGTCGGCCAAAAGCGGGTGCTGATTACCCGCGCCCAGGCCGAGAAGTTCTACGCCGTGCACAAGGAGCGGCCGTTTTTCGGCGAACTGGTCGACTTCATGATCTCCGGCCCGGTGGTGGTGCAGGTGCTGGAAGGCGAGAACGCCATCGCCAAGTACCGCGAAGTCATGGGCGCGACCGACCCGTCGAAGGCCGCGGAAGGCACCATCCGCAAGGCGCACGCCAAGTCGATCGGCGAGAACTCGGTGCACGGTTCGGACGCCCCCGACACCGCGGCCAAGGAAATCGCGCAGTTCTTCTCGGAGAACGAGATCGTCGGCTGACGCCGGCGCGGGCGGCTGCGGCACGATTCGTTCCCGCTTGACGTGTTATCGTCGGGCGGGGCGAGATGAGCTATAGTGCGAGCCATGAACCAAGCCGTCCGAGACCCCAGCGGCAAGCGCATCGGCTATTCGGCCTGTCCGCACGACTGCCCGTCGACCTGCGCGCTCGAGGTGGAACTCCTCGACGCGCGCACCATCGGCCGCGTGCGCGGCTCCAAGGACAACGACTACACGGCCGGCGTGATCTGCGCCAAGGTCGCCCGTTACGCCGAGCGCGAGCATCATGCCGAGCGCTTGCTGCACCCGCTGCGCCGGGTGGGGGAGAAGGGCTCCGGTAAGTTCGAGCGCATCTCCTGGGACCAGGCGCTCGATCTCGTCGCCGGGCAATTCGTCAAGGCCGAGCAGCGCCACGGCGCCGAGAGCGTGTGGCCGTATTACTACGCCGGCACCATGGGCCTGGTGATGCGCGACGGCATCCACCGCCTGCGCCACGTCAAGAAATATTCCGGCTTCCATTCCACCATCTGCGTCAATCCGGCTTATGCCGGCTACACCGCCGGTGTCGGGCGGGTGGCCGGGCCCGACCCGCGCGAGATGGCGAAGTCCGATCTGGTGGTGATCTGGGGCACCAACCCGGTCAACACCCAGGTCAACGTGATGACCCACGCCACGCGCGCGCGCAAGGAACGCGGCGCCAAGATCGCGGCCGTCGACATCTACATGAACGGCACCATGAGCCAAGCCGATCTGCCCGTGCTGGTGAAGCCCGGCACCGATGCGGCGCTCGCCTGCGCGGTGATGCATTGCCTGTTCCGCGACGGCAGGGCCGATTGGGATTATCTGGAGAAATACACCGATGCGCCGCGCGAGCTGGAAGCGCATTTGCGCACGCGCGATCCGCAGTGGGCTTCACGGATCACCGGCACGCCGGTGGAAACCATCGAAGAATTCGCTCAATTGATCGGCGACACCAAGCGCGCCTATTTCCGGCTCGGCTACGGTTTCGCGCGCTCGCGCAACGGCGCCGCCAACATGCACGCGGCGAGCTGCATCGCCGCGGTGACGGGGGCGTGGCAGTACGAAGGCGGCGGCGCCTTCCACATCAATGCCGACATCTTCAAGCTGGACATGACGCTGATCGAGGGCCGCGACGCGCGCGATCCTTCGGTGCGGATGCTCGACCAGTCGCAGATCGGCGCCATCCTCACCGGCGACAAGGAGGCATTG
>JBEPXK010000467.1:0-3708 GCA_041641915.1 Planctomycetota bacterium | reverse complement strand
GGCGGCATCGCGCAGCGATAGGTGGCCCCGGTGGGGCCACCGGGCCGACGCAGCGCAAGTGCAGCCCCGCAGCGAAGCGAGGAGCAAGCGCAGCTGGGATGCGCGTGAGCGCGCGAGGGGGCAGCGCCCCCTCTGATAGAAGCCCTACTTGTGGAACAGGCGGCCGATCCAGCTGTTGCGCTTGAGGTTGTCGTTCTGCAGGCGTTCGAGGTGGCTTTCGACCGCTTCGCGGAAGGCGGTCGGATGCTCGTAGCGCGCGGCGCGCTCTTTGGCCATCGCCTTCCGGAGGATCCGCTGCATCCCGGCGGTGGTGGTTGTGTTGTGGGCGGCGATGACCGGGGTCGGCTTGCTGACGATATTGCGCAGAACCTCGACCAGCGAGCGGCCGGCGAAGGGGTTCTCGCCGGCAAGCATGACGAACATGGTCACGCCGAGCGCGTAGATGTCGCAGCGGATATCGAGATCGTCGCAGCAGTCGGCTTGTTCCGGGCTCATGTAGGCGGGGGTGCCCATGGGCACCCCGGGCATGCTCAGTTGTTCCTCGTCGAACTGCGGACGTGCAAGGCCCAGGTCGGTGATCTTGGGGATGGCATCGAAACCGAGCAGGATGTTGCCCGGCTTGATATCGCGGTGAACCATGCCGGCCGCGGCGATCGCCTCAAGGCCGCGCAGGCAGTCGATGGTGATTTCGCAGCATTCGATCTCGCTCAGGGTGCCGCGCTTCTCGATCACGCGGCCCAGGTCGCCGCCGGGGATGTACTGCATCGCGAGGTAGAGCATATCCTCTGCCTCACCGGCGTCGTAGATGGTGACCACGTTGGGGTGCTCGACCGAGGCTGCCATGCGGGCTTCGCGCACGAAACGCTTGGCGAAGCTCTCGTTCTCGCGCAGGGCGGGGAACATGATCTTGAGCGCGACCTGGCGGCCCAACGGTTGTTGTTCGGCGAGGTAGACCCCGGCCATGCCGCCGATGCCGATCTCTTTGACGATGCTGTAATTGCCCAGTTGCGGCGGCAGGTCCAGGCGGCGCGAGTAGCCGCCCGCTCCGGCTCCGGCCGAGCTCTGCACCCGCGCCGGAGCGCGCGGCGCGACCGCGGTCTCCGGCTTCCTGGCGACCGGTTCGGTCTCGACCTGGCTGCGGTCGTCTTGGCCGGGATCGGCGTCGCCATCGAGCTTGGCCCGGCTGCCGTCGGGCGCCTGTTGGACCGTCTGCGGCAGCGCCTCGAGCACCTCGTCGAGTTTGATCGCGCGCGAGAGCTCGTCGTCGTCGCCGAGGCGGCCCGACGGGGGGCGCGCCAGCGGCGAGAGGGCGCTGGTCTGCGATCCGACCGTCGACTGCGTTGCGGGTTCCGCCTGTGAAGGGCGGCGCTGGTAGCGTTGGTGCTCGCCCTGGTCGTAGTGCAGCAACGGATTGCCGCTGATGAAGATCGCGGCCCAGAGGTCGTCGATGTGGTAGAGATTGCCGATCCATTCACCGGAGCGGACGCTCGGTGCGCCACGGCCGGTGCGCGGCAGGCTCAGCCCCGGCGTGACCTCGTTCCCGAGCAGCGAGCGCAGGAAGGTCCCGGCGAGCACGTTGGTACATTCGGCGAAGGAGTCGAGGATATCCGGGTCGTCGAGGTCGAGCAGGTCGAGGCCGGTCATCGAGCAGGCGATGCGGGCGCCGAGTTCGATCGGCTGGAGCATGACGAACAAGCCGGTGGTCGGTTCGAGCAGCTTGATCCAGGACCAGGCCACCGGCAGCGAGGAATTGGATACGCTGCTGACCCGGGCCGCGCGCACGCTTTCGAAGCCCATGCTGGTCATGGTTTCGCTCACCGCGTGATCGAGCGAGTCCTTGACGGAGTGGTGCAGGGTCTGGCTCATCGTCGGCCCCTAGAGAACGCCGGCCTGGCGCATGGCCTGGGTGAACTGCTCGGGGGTGAAGGGCTTGGCCAGGACCGCCTTCACGCCGAGTTCGTCCAGTCGTTGGGCCCAGGCGTCGTTGGCGATGCTCGAAACCACGACCTTGATTGTATCGGCGGCTTCCGCCATCCGGCTGAGGATGGTGAGGAATTCGAAACCATCCATGCCCGGCATGTTGATATCGGTCAGTAGCAGGTCGACGCGCTGCGACTCGAACACGCGCAACGCGGCCTCGCCCGATTCGGCATCGAGCACCTCCGCGGCTTCAGGTCCGAGGGTGTCGACCTGGCGGCGGATCATCTTGCGGGTCAAACGGGAATCGTCGACGATGAGGATCGTGTTCAACATGACCGGCTCCGGAGGGGGCAGAGTGGCCATTATCGCCAGCGGGGTCCGCGATGGCAAGAACGCTTTGGGTTCAGCCGCCGGTGCCGGCGCTCAGCGGCTGCGCTCGCCGCACATGCGATCGATCACCGACTGGGCCTGACGTTCGCGCTGGCGGATGCGCCAGGCCGCACAGAGGAAGGCGCCGGCGAGCACTGCGCCGGCCGCCTGGGCCTGGCCCTGGAGTGCCAGCCCGAGGAAGGCGAGAAAGACCACGCTGTCGAAAACGCCCAAGTGCAGATCCACGCGTCGGTCCTTCCTTTGTCAGGCGCCGCCTCGCGCACGGATGGGTGGCGGCGATGCCGCGGCCGCTGGAGAGGATGACGTCCTCGGCGGCGGGCGCTTTCCCGCCCCTGGGTTGCGCTGCTGCGGCGCGCGGTGGGCGGGGTCAGGGCGTGGGGGGCGTTTCCTCCGCGGCTTCGTCGGTATCGCCCTGACCGGTCGCCGCCGCCTGTTCGGCCAGGGCCGCGGCGCGTTCGTTCGCCTGCTGCAGCTGGCGCTCGAGCGCGGCGATGCGTTCGGCCTGTTGCTGCGCCTGGGCGGTGGCCTGTTCGGCCTGGCGTTGCGCCGTCTCGGCCTGTGTGCGCAGCTTCTCGGCCAGCGCTTCGGCATCGGCGCGGGCCGTGTCGGCGGCGGTGCGTCGTTCCTCCGCGAGCGCCGCGCGGTCCGTCGCCCGCTGCAGTTCATTGGTGGCTTCGCGCAGTTTGCTATGGGCTGCTTCGAGTTTGCGTTTGAGTTCTTCGCCCTGGGAGCCGGCTGCGGCTGCGCGCGCGGCGGCCTGTTGCGCCGCTTCCTGCTGGCTGCCGAGCGCGACCTGGAGTTCGGTGGCGCGTTCCTGTTCGCTCACCAGCCGCTCGCGGATGTCGAGGCCGACCACGATGCGCGGGCTGGCGCTGAGCACCGCCAGACGCAGCGGCGGCTGGCGTGCCGCGAGGGAGGCAGGGAAATAGCGCGCCCACACCCCGAGGCCGAGCTGCGCCAGCGCGGTCAGGGCCATGCCGGCGAGCAAGGCGCGCAGGGCGCGTTGGCGTCCGAAGGCGGCGATCAGGGCCAGCACCAGCACGGCACCGCCGAGTACGCCGGCGTAGATGCCCCAGAAGCGGGCATCGGTCGCCCCGGCCTGGGCGAGGATGTCGCGCCAGCCGCTGCGGACCGACTGGTGCACCAGCAGCAGGGCGAGCCCGCCGACGAGGGCGATGCCCAGCAGGGCGGCGCAGAAACGCAGGATCCAGCGCGAGGTCTTGGGGGGAACGCGGTCGTAATCGTCTGACATGGCATCCTCGGGGATCGCCGTGCGGCGGCTCGACGAACCGGCGACTCCGGGGGTGACGCGCGATCCGCCGCGCGAGTCGCGTGGGCGCGCCGAGCTGGGGCGGCGGGCACGGGTGGGCGGTTCGGCCGTACGGGTGCCGCGGGCCG
>JBEPXK010000466.1:0-3708 GCA_041641915.1 Planctomycetota bacterium | reverse complement strand
GCGGGAGGCGGCGCTGCGGTGTTGTTACTCGTTCGAGAACCGGAAGAAGTTGTTTCAGATTGACTCCAGGTTCAAGTATGCGGCGGTGGTGGCGGAGCGGAATGCGGGGGGGACGGGGGAGTTTCCCTGTGCCTTCTATCTACATGATATGGAGTGGTTGTTCAGGCGGGAGGCGGCGCTGCGGTATTCGTTGGAGTTTGTTCGGCAATCAGCAGGGGAGTACTGGAGTTTCCAAGAGCTGCAAAGCCAGGAAGATGTTGAGGTTGCCCGCGCACTCTATGCTGATTGCCAACCTTTCGGTGAGGTATGTAGCAGACTGAAAATTAGGATCGGGGAAGAGATGCACACGAGCAAATCGTCTCATCTTTTCTCGCCAACGGAAAACTCGCTTCACGCTGCGGATGATGATCCCCGGTGCCCGATTGTGGCCACAGTGTTGCGGGAGCAAGGGATAGTTCCACTTCACGAAGGTAAGACCTTCCATCAGTACATAGATCGCTGGGAGGATAGACCCCGGTACTTAGTACACTTTAGGGATGTAGCCGACAAGCCAGCTTGGATTCAGGCTGCCAAGTTCTATCGCTTGGCCTTCCGGAAAATTGCGAGATCTACGGACGATAGAACTGGAATCTTCTGCCTTATTGCGGGGGCACTGTTTGGTGATTCCGCTCCCAGCGAGAGAACTCCTGATCTGCGTCCGAATCACGCCGCGTTACAGTTACTTGGTAACCGTTTAGCCCCCCCCTTGATCGCCGGGTACGTAGGTGGGCTCGCCCCGAGAATACAGTAGGCCGAAAAGCTAGACTATCCATGCCGAAACCTGGAAGGTTACTCGGCGTAGCAGCAACTCCAACGATCATGAACTATGGTTAAACGACGAAAGGGCAAGGCTCGACGGAGGGGCCGGCAAGTGCGACTGAGCGATTTTGATCTAGCGCAGCTGGATGAGCACACGGTGACGGGGTTGCCGGGTGTTCAGAAGGACGTGCTGCTGGTGAAATTGCTGAGTGATCTGAAAGAGGCGCGAGATCGGTTGAAGGCGGATTCACGCACCAGTTCGCGCCCGCCGAGCAGTGACACCCCGTGGAGCGGGAGCTCATCGGACATGCCCAAGGACACGCCCAAGGACACGCCCGAAGAGGCGTCGTCGCCTGAGACGCAGAGCGAAGCAGGGTCAACGCCGGAGGAGGCGTCATCCGAGAAGCCTGCCCAGGACGAACCAGAGGATGCGCCCAAGCCTGCGGCCACATCCAGCGGCGATTCCAATCGAGCGGGTCGTCGCCCCGGGGCGAAGGGACATAGCCGCCAGTTGACGCTCCCGGTCAATGAGACGATCTATCACTACCCCGAGCGGTGTAGCCGTTGTGATGGGGAGTTGAAGCCGGATGATTTCATTGCTCGCACGGGCCACTACGTGCTGGAGATCGAGCCTGGCGAGGTTGAGGGCTTACGCGGTTTACAGGTTCGCCACGACAAGCATGTGTATGGTGAGATTGCCTGCGGTTGCGGGCACCGTACGCGTAGCGAGCCGGGGCGTTGCCCGGCTGAAGCGCTGTGGAAGGTCGGGCTGAGCGAATGGCACCTGGTGGGTGTGACGCTATCGAGTCTGATCGTGTGCCTGTCGCAGCGTATGGGGATGTCGCGGCGGCGTATCCAGGAATTTTTGCTCGACTGGCTGGGGATTTCACTCAGTACGGCGTTGATCGACCAGTGCATCCGGGAGATGGGCCGAGCGGTGGAGCCGCTGGAGGAGTTGCTGGTCGAGGAGATCCATGAAGCGGTGCTGACCCACGTTGACGAGACGCCGTGGAAGGAATGGGGTCAGTTGCTGTGGATGTGGGTGTTCAGCACGCCGAGGCTGTGTGTGTACTTTATCGGTTACCGCAGCGCGGAGATTCTCCAGAATGTGCTGGGTGAGCGCTTCGCGGGTTGGCTGATGAGTGACGGCTACACGGTCTACCGCCAGTTTCACCGCCGCCTACGGTGTTGGGCGCATCTGCTTCGCAAGGGGCTGGGGCTTGAAGAGAGCCTTAACGCCGAGGCGAGAGGCTTTGGTCAATACGTCCACCAGTTGCTCGGGGAGTTGATGGCCGCGGTTTACGCGGCCCGGGCTGGGCCGGGTGGTGAGGATCTGAGCGAGCGCTATCGCCAACGCCTGGACGCGTTTCGGGCATTGTGTGAACGCCATCGTGACAGTCGTCACGAGAAGACCCGTGCGCTGGCGCGAGAGTTTCTCAATGATTGGGAAGCGATCTGGGTGGTGCTGAAGCATCCCTACCTGCCGTTTACCAACAACGAGGCCGAGCGCGCCCTGCGTCATTGGGTGATCATCCGGCGTCTCACGCAAGGCACGCGCACCCCCGAAGGCACCCGGGTCGTCGCGTTGTTGGCCAGCGTCATCGAAACCTGCCGTCGACGCGGGGCACTACCCTGGCCCTATCTGGCTTCGGTTCTCGCCGAACGGCGTAAGGGCAATCCTGTACCGGCGCTGCCTGCTGTACCGGCGGAGTGATTTCACCGCTCCAGGCAGGGGGGGGCTAAACGGTTACGTTACTTGCCATCGGCAATGCCTACGGATTCGACTGGATTCTCCGGCAGAAAAGTGCTGCCAATGTGAATCACTTCATTCTAAATGGCTGTGCCATGCCTCAACTATCGCTGTTGATGCAACCATTCTTTGCCCACAACGCCCTCCGCCTCACCTGCAACCACGCTGGCTACGCCCCCCTCTGGCAAGAACAACTCGGCCCCGCCTGGCGCGAACCCACCCCCCGCCACACCTGGCCGGTCCTCGCCACCGACGACGAACGCTGGGCCGTCCGCGCCGCCATCGACGCGGTGGTGGCCGATGCCTACGGCCTGTCCCGGGCGCACTACGAACACATCCTCGCCAGCTTCAGCCACCGCAGCTACCCCACCGCCCCGGAACGCTGTCTGGCGGCCTTCGACGAATTGCAGGCCATGGGCCTGGAAGCCTTCGTCCAGAAGCACGATCCCTACTGGGACATCCCCCTGAACGAGAACCTACCGCAACCCGTCATCGACATCCCGGGTCTGGCCGGTGACGGGCGGGAAAAGCACGGGCCGACGGTAAACCGGGACGGGCAGTATTCCCTACTGGAGCCGGATTTCGGACCGCTGTTCGAGTCCGTGGCGGACGACGATGAACCCGGAGAGACCGACGATTGATAGACCTCGCCGATCTCATCCAGCGCTCGGAGAGCCAGTATCTCGACCGCAAATCCCTCTGGGATGCCCGCGACCGCCGCAAAACCCGCGACCGCCGCACGGTCCGCGACCAGATCGCCAAATACGTGGCGGCGTTTGCCAACGCCGAGGGCGGCAACCTCATCCTCGGCGTCGAGGACGACGGCACGGTCAGCGGCCACGGCTACCCCGATGACGCGGTCGAGCAGATGCTCCAGGTTCCCCGGGAACGCCTGAAACCACCCCTCCCCCCCGGCCAGCGCCAGACCTGGCAGGGCCACGAACTGCTGATCTTCGAGGTGGAATCCACCGAGACCGCGGTGATGGTGGTGGGTAACGGCTTCCCCCGCCGGGTGGGCGACAGCGTGGTCCAGGAATCCGAGGAGGCCATCAACGCCATCAAGCAGCGCGGCCGCACCGAGAGCATCGAACTGGACGCCGCGCCCGGCAAGCAACTGGACCAGTTGGACGAAACCCGCATCAGGACCGCCCGGCAATCCG
>JBEPXK010000465.1:0-3710 GCA_041641915.1 Planctomycetota bacterium | reverse complement strand
CGGCCGACCGAGGGGTGGTTTTCTGCGAAAATGGGCCGCAGGGCGGAACCGGCATCGCGCAGCGATAGCCGGCCCCGGTGGGGCCGGCGGCCGGTGGAGCGCGACGAGCGACAGCGAGGAAGCCGGGCCCGGAGGGACGCAGAAAACGCGGCCGGAGGCCGCGAACCCCGCGTGGACCCGCGCGTCGATCGGTGGATCAGGCTGGCGGACCGCGGCGGTGCTCGACCCAATCGGGGCCATCGTAGCGTGCCGCGCGTAGTTCGTCGGCTCGGGCGCGCTCGGCGGCGGTCAACACGCCGGGTACGGCCGCGGCGCGCAGCGCGTTGCACAGGCCGGTGCGCAGGCAGTCGGCCGCCGCTTCGGGATCCAATCCGCAGCCGGCGACCGTGGGGCCGTCCCAGGGATTGCTCTCCAGCTTGAGGCTGCCATGGACCAGGACGCGTTGGCCGCGGGTGCGCGCCGCGCTGCCGAGGACCTTGGCCCCCGCGCCGGCCAGGAGGTCGTGTGGCGCCGGGCTGGCGAAGCAGCGCGGATCGCGGTGGTAGCGGTGGTCCCCGTGTTGGCGGTCGCTGATGGTCAGCGCCGCGCCGCGGGCGCGCATTTCGGCGAGCACCGCGCCGTGGAGCAGGGGGTAGATCTCGCGGGTTCGCTCGGGCAGGCCGTTCTGGCCGAGGGTGCCGATCAGCGCATAGGTGATCTCGTGGTCGTGCCAGATCGCGCCGCCGCCGGTGATCCGCCGGACCAGGGGCATGGCCGCGGGCAACGCGGCGCGGATGCGCGCGCAGTCCTGGAAGTAGCCGAGCGAGACGGTGGCCGGCTGCCAGCGGTACAGGCGCAGCGTCGGTTCGGTCGCGACATCGAGCAGGGCCTCGTCGAGCGTCATCTGCTCGGGGCCGTCGGCGGCGAGAACTCCTGAAAGAAGGCGGATCACGCCGGCATGTGAAGGCGTAGGCGCCGGGAGTAAACCCCCGAGTGACAGGGAACCATCGGTCACGTGTGGCGTCCAAACCGTGGCAGTGACCTGCTGTGCATGGACTCGCGGCATGCCGGCCTTAGCATCGACGACGGGCTGGGCAGCACATGTCGTTCCCGTCCCCCGAACAAGGAGTCGGCCATGGCCGTATCCAAGGAACTGACCCTGGCGACGCTCGTCCTGCTCGGATGCCTGGGCGTCCTGCTGGCCGCCTGGGGCCCGCAGGACGAGGAGCCCGAACCCGAGGCTGGTCAGGCGCGCGTGGCCCGCAATGAATCCAGCGAGGCGCGTACGATGCCACCGGGGGTGGACGCCTCCGGGGTCTCGCGCGACGAGGTGCGCCGTGAGGATGTGATCGCCGAGGACGAGCCCCCCGCCGGCCTCGACGACAGGCTGACCATGCCGCCGCCGCGTGACGACGATTTTCTCGGCCCTGCTCATGGCGAGCCGGATCTCGCTGCGGTCGATATCGATGACGACATCCTTTCCAGTGACCTGCCCGGCGATCTCGGCGGTGATCTGCTTGGCGGGGACGACCTGCCCGTTGACGCGGACGACGATCTCGCCCGCGTCGACCCGCCGCCGGTTGCCGGTGGTGGCGACCAGCCGCCGTCGAGCGATGAGGTGCTCAGCCTCGATCTGGACGTCGACACCGATGCCGCTGTCGATCCTGGGGTTGGCGAGGGGGGCGGTGGGACCGCGCGCGCCGGGACCGGGACCGGGGGCGAGCGGTGGCATGTCGTTGCGCGTGGCGACACCCTCGGCGAGATCAGCCAGGAATATTACGGGACCAGCACGAAGTGGCGTGCCATCCGCGATGCCAACGATGTCGACCCGATCGCCTTGGTCGAGGGCACCCGGCTGAAGATCCCCGCGCTCAGCGGTGTGGTCGCCGATGCGATGCAGGGCCAGCGGATAGACGGGGGGCGGCGTTACGTGGTCAAGCGCGGCGAATCGTATTGGACCATCGCCCGCGACGTGCTCGGCAACGCCCAACGTTTCCGCGAACTGGTCGGCCTCAACGATATCGATCCCTACGCGCTCATGCCCGGCGATGTGATCAGCCTGCCGGCGCCCGGTTCGGGGCCCGCGCGCGTCAGCGGCGGGGATCCGGTCACCGTACCGCCGGGGGCCAAGGCCCACGTGGTCCAGCCGGGCGAGGTGCTTGGCGACATCTCCCAGAAGTACTACGGCACCGCCACGCGCTGGCGCGACATCGCCGCGGCGAACAACATCGCCGATCCGGGATTGCTGCAGGCGGGCGCGCGGATCGTGATCCCTGACCTGCCGGGCGTGCGCACGAGCGCTTCGCAGGGTGCGGGCAGTTCTCGGCGGGTGTCCAGCCCACCCGCCGACCGCGATGGCCGACGCCATACCGTCGCTCCGGGGGATACCCTCGGCGTCATCAGTCAGCGCTACTACGGCACCGAAGGGCACTGGGAGCGAATTCGCGACGCCAACCCCGGCGTCAATCCGATGGTCCTGCCCATCGGACGCAGTCTGGTCATTCCCGATATCGCCGGCACGACCCCGGCGAGCGATGCGCCCGATGACGAACGCGAGTCCCCGGCGCGCTCCGGCGGCAACGATCTGGACCTGGATCTGGATCTCGGTCTGTAGCACCTCACGGGCTTGCAGCCACGCAGATTGGCGCGTTCATCTGGGTGTGCGGCTGTAGGCCGGTGCGGCGCAGGAAGATCGGGGCGAGGTCCCCCTGCTGGGGAAGCCCGTAGCTACGCAGGCCCACCAGGGAAATCCCCTGGGTTGTGGGCGGAGGCCCCCCCTGGTATTGATGGGAGATGGGTCGCAGCGATCCGTCCGCAGAAGAGACGCCATCCTGGGCCCATGCGACTGTTTCCGCACGGGACCTCCACGCCGTGTTGGAGGTGTCGCGGGCGATGTCGGCCGAGCACGACCTGGTCCGGCTGTTGTCGCTGATCCTCGATGCGACCAAACGTCTGGTGCGCGCCGATCGTTGCAGCGTCTTCCTGGTCGATGCCGCGCGCGATGAGCTGTGGACGCAGGTGGCCCAGGATGCCGACCCGATTCGCATCCCGCGCGGCAGCGGCATCGTCGGCGCGGTGGTCGATTCCGGCGAGGCGATCAATATCGCGGATGCCTACGACCACCCACGCTTCAACCCCGATAACGATCGGCGTATCGGCTACCGCACCCGGTCGGTCCTGTGTATGCCGCTGATCGGTCACAACGGTACGGTGGTCGGGGCCTTGCAGGCACTCAACAAGTGCGACGGCGATGGCGACGACGGCGTGTTCAGCGCCTATGACGAGGATCTGCTCAGTGCCTTGTGCGCCCACGCGGCGGTCGCCATCGATACGGCGCAGTTGATCGCCAGCGATCGCGAACGGCAACGCCTGCAGAACGAGATGATCGTCGCCCGGGCGATCCAGCAACGGCTCCTGCCCTCGCGGCTGCCGGTCCACGCCGGGTGGCGCCTGTTCGCCTGGCAACGGCCCTGCGAGGAGACCGGTGGAGATTATCACGACAGCCTGGTCGGTGAGCGTGGCCTCGACCTGGTCGTCGGCGACGTCAGCGGCCATGGCGTGGGGGCCGCATTGATCATGAGCACGGCCCGCGCCAGTCTGCGCGCGCTCCACGACCTGATCGACGAGCCCCCGCTGTTGATCCAGCGACTCAACACCATCCTCGAACGCGATCTGTCAGACGATGCCTTCATGTCACTGCTGCTGTGCCGGCTCGGACCCGATGGCGGGTG
>JBEPXK010000464.1:0-3712 GCA_041641915.1 Planctomycetota bacterium | reverse complement strand
TGCGCGGTGGCGCTGTTCGTGATCGCGATCCACGCGATCATCGTTCCGGCGACCGAGCAGGCGCTGATCGCGCGTAAGCGCGAGATGATCCGCGAACTGACGCATTCGGCCTGGAACCTGCTACGGCACTACGCGGAGGATGAGGCGGCCGGCAAACTTACGCGCGCCGAGGCGCAGCGTGAGGCGGTGGCCTCGATCCGGGCGATGCGCTATGGCGATCGCGATCGCGACTACCTCTGGATCACCGATCTGTATCCGCGGATGATCATGCACCCGTACCGCGAGGATCTCGAAGGCCTGGATCTGAGCGGGTTCACCGATCCGCATGGCAAGAAGCTGTTCGTCGCCTACACCGAGGCGGTGCGCGAGAGTCCGACCGGCGAGGCCTACATCGACTATATGTGGCAGTGGAAGGACGAACCGGGTCGGGTGGTGCCGAAGCTCAGCTACGTCCGTCTGTTCGCGCCCTGGGGTTGGGTCATCGGCAGCGGCATGTATCTCGAAGACGTGCGCCAGGAGGTGGCGACGGTCACGCATCGGCTGACCCGGATCTCCCTGGTGATCATCGCGGTGATCGCGGTGCTGCTGTTGTTCACCACCTGGCGTCACTGGCGCGTCGAGTTGCGCCATCGCGCGGCGGACGACGCGCTGCGCCATTCGCGCGAACGCTATCGTGCGCTGGTCGAGGCCAGCCGCGAGGGGGTGCTGCTGGCGGTTGACGGCCGGGTGACCGACGCCAACGCCACCGCCTGCACCCTGCTCGGCGTGCCCGAGGATGCGCTCGATGGGCGTGAGCTGAGCGCGTTGCTCAGCGAGGACGAGGGCGCGGCGATCCTCGCGGCAGTCAGCGCCGGCGGCGAACAGCCGCGGCCGCAGGAGGTCGGCATCCAGCTGGAGGACGGGCGGCGCGTGGAGCTACTGGTCAGCGTGGCGCGGATCGAGGTGCTCGACCGCGACGGGATCATCCTCACCCTGCGCGATCCCTCCTTCGGCGGCGGAGTGGAATCGGAGGACGAGCTGACCCGGGTGCGCGCGGAGCTCGCCGCCCACGAGAACCGCGCCCACGACCTCGCCGATCGCATCGCCGACCTCGAGGCCGGCGCGCGGGTGCTCGAGCGGCCCTGCCGCGAGGTGGCCCGGCCGGCGATCCGCTTGCCGCTCGACACCCCGCTCGGTGAAGCGCTCGCCGCGTGCGAGGGGGCGGCGGCGATTCTCACCGGGCCCGACGGCGGCGATGCCGGGCTGCTCGAGATCACCGCGCTCGCCCGGCGACTCGCCGACGACGCGCTCGCACCCGCGAGCCCCGCCTACAGCGTGATGCGCGCACCGATTCCGGTGGTGGCCGAAAGCACGAGTGTGGCCGCCTGTCTCGATCGCCTGCTCGAGCTGCCGGGAGCGACGCTGGCCGTTCGCGATGCGCGATCGCAGATCACCGGCACCGTGGGCTGGCGCGACCTGTTACAGCCCTTGCACGCCGCCCCGGCCAATCTCGCTGCGCGGATCGCCCGCTGCGCGCGTGTCGAGGACCTGCAGGATCTCCAGCACGAGGTCGCGCTGACGCAGCAGGCACTGTTGCGCGCCGGCACTGCCGGGCGGCTGGTCACCGCGCTGGGCTCGCGGTTGGCCGACAGCATCCTGGTGCGGATCATCGAGTTGATCGCGGCGCAGCGCACCCCGGCGCCCTGCGCCTACGCCTTCATGGCCATCGGTAGCCAGGGCCGCGGTGAGCAGAGCCTGATCACCGATCAGGACAACGCGTTGGTCTATGCCGACGAGGGCGGTGACCCCGCGGCGACCCGCGCCTGGTTCCATGATTTCGCCGCCGCGATCAACGCGGCCTACGCCGCCGCCGGCTATCCCCTCTGCCGGGGCGAGGCCATGGCGCGCAACCCCAAGTGGTGCCGCCCGCTGGCGCAATGGCAGGAGACCTTCACCGGCTGGATCTTCGCCCCCGATCGCCAGGACCTGATCGACGTCGGTATCTTCTTCGACTTCCGCTGCGTCCACGGCGACCCGGAGCTGGTGACCGCTTTGCGCAGCCACGTGCTCAGTGCGGCGAAGGGACGCGACCTGTTCTTTCTCCAGCTCGCCGGCCGGATCCTCGACTACCGCCCGCCCTTGAGTCTGTTCGGCGGCCTGCGGGCCGAGGAGCGGCCCGAACGCGGTCCGGTGCTCGACGTCAAACAGCCGCTGAACCATCTGGTCGACTTCGCCCGCATCTATGCGCTGCGCCACGGGGTGTACGAACTGCACACGCCGCGTCGGTTGCGGGCGCTGCGCGATGCCGGCGTGCTCACCCCCGCGACCTGTCGCGACCTGGCCGAGGCCTTCGACCTGCTCACCGAACTGCGTCTGCGCCACCAGGAAGCGCGTCTCGCCGAGGGCCAGACGCCGGACAACCTGCTCGAGCTCGACGAGCTCAGCCGCTGGGACCACGCGCTGCTGCGCATGGTCTTCGCCCACCTGAGCACGATGCAGTCGCGCTTGCGCTACGACTTCGCGCGGCAGGCCTGAGCGAGTCCGGCGTGCGGATCCTGCTGCTCGGTGACGTGCACGGCCAGCTCGACCTGCTGGCGCAGACCCTCGAACGCGCCCGGGACGAGCTCGGCGTCGCGGCCGCGTGCCAGGCCGGCGACTTCGGATTCTACCGTCGTTTCGTCGGTCCACGGCGGCCATTGCCGCATTTTGCGGTGCCGGTCCACGCCGTGTGCGGCAACCACGAGAACCACCGTCTGCTGGCTCGCCGTCAGCGTAGCGGCGCGGCCGCGCGTTGGGCGGCGCACAACCTGTTCTACCAACCGCGACCGTCGGTGGGCGATTTCGCCGGTTGCCGCGTCGGCTTCCTCGGCGGCGCGCTGAATGTCGACCGGCCGCAGAGCGGCAGTCCCCGTCGCGGCACCAGCAACTACCTGACCGTCGATCAGGTCAGCGCGGCGGTCGAACTGTTCGATCGCCTGCGTCCGTCGCTGCTGGTGACCCATTCCTGTCCCACCGGGATCGGCATCGGCATGCGTGGCAACCCGCGGCTGGCGCATCTGGTGCGCGAGCACGTACTCTGGCGCGGCTTCGATCCCGGGCGGGAGGACGACTGCGGCGAGCGTCAGCTCGAACGGCTGTGGCACCGCCTGCATCATCGCCCGCCATTGTGGGTCTTCGGGCATTTTCATGAAGCCCATGCGATCGATCTCATCGGGACCCGCTTCGTCAGCCTGCCGTCGCTCGATGGGTTGCAACGGTGGCAGTTCTACGATACCGACGTCGGCGAGCTGGTCGAATTGCCCTGCACCTGAGCGCGCCGCCGCGTTTCAGCGCAGCGCGGCCGGCAGGGGGCCGCCGCGACGGGCGATGAAGCGCTCTTTGACCGGCTTCGGCAAGCGCTTGAACCGCCACTCGGCCCGCAGCGCGGCGCCGTGCGCGCCGACCCGCCAACGGCGCACCAGGCACAGCGGGCCGCGTCCGCGCAGGTAGCGTGCGCTGCGCGTGCCCCCGGCGGCGTGCTCGCGCACCCGCCGCTCGACATCGGTGCTGATGCCGGCGTAGAGCGAGCCGTCGCCGCAGCGCACGACATACAGCCACCACTGTGCCGGCGGCGGCGAGTCCGCTTGCCGCTGCGCGACCGGGACATCCTGCGCGGAGGAGGCGTGCATCCCCGCGAGCATCGCTGCGCGTCTGAGCGTGCAAGTGCAGGCGGATCGATCCGCGCCGGGCCCGG
>JBEPXK010000463.1:0-3718 GCA_041641915.1 Planctomycetota bacterium | reverse complement strand
TCTTTCATCAGGGGACTTCGTCCCTCGAACCCCCTGTGCCTCGACGGCTTGTGACAGCGCCTGTTTCAAAACGTTGTTTTTTGTCGCTGTCACAAGCAATCGAGGCACTAAGGAGCAAGCATGCGTGATCTGGCGATCGTAGGAACCGGCCCGGCCGGATGGACCGCTGCCATCTACGCTGCGCGCGGCCGGGAGAAGCCGGTGGTGCTCAGCGGCGAGCAGATCGGTGGTCAGCTGATGACCACCTCGGAAGTCGAGAACTACCCCGGTTTCCCCGACGGGATCAAAGGTCCGGCGCTGATGGCGGCGATGCAGGCGCAGGCCGAGCGTTTCGGCGCCGAGGTGAAATCCGGCTGCGTGCTCACCGCGCTCGAAGCGATCGACGGCGGTTACCGGCTCAGTTGGGACAACCTCTACTCGCTCAGCGGCGAGCAGGAGACGGAGGATTTCCGCGCGGTGATCATCGCCACCGGCGCGAGCGCCCGCTATCTCGGCCTGCCGGGCGAGGCCGCGTTCCTCGACGGCTCCGGCGCCAGACAGGGTCTGACCGCCTGCGCGGTCTGCGACGGAGCCATGCCGTTGTACCGCGATCAACCGGTCTGCGTGATCGGCGGCGGCGACAGCGCCTGCGAAGAGGCGCTGTTCATGACCCGCTATGCCAGCAAGGTCTACCTGATTCATCGTCGCGACGCCCTGCGCGCCAGTGCGATCATGAGCGAGCGGGCGATGAACGACCCCAAGATCGAGATCCTGTGGAATCGGGTGCTCACCGCCTATCACACCGACGACGATGGCAAGATGGCGGCGGTCGACCTCAGCGACACCACCTCCGGAGCGACCGAACGGCTGGCGGTCAAGGGTGTGTTCATGGCCATCGGCCACGACCCGAACACCGGGTTCCTCGCCGGTAGCGGGCTGGCTTGCGACGAGCAGGGCTTCATCGAGGTGGTCGAGGGCTGTCGCACCAACCTGGCCGGCGTTTTCGCCGCGGGCGACGTGCGCGACACCGTCTATCAACAGGCGGTGACGGCGGCGGGAATGGGCTGCATGGCGGCGCTTGAGGCGGAGAAGTACATCGACGCCATCCACGCGGCCGAACCCGCCACCTGATCCAGGGGCGCACGCCAAGGCGGTGCGCGCAGGGGGGGCGATCGCTGACGGCGCCGATCGGTTGCGC
The DNA here is from genome assembly GCA_041641915.1 of Planctomycetota bacterium. GTDB lineage: Bacteria > Planctomycetota > UBA11346 > UBA11346 > UBA11346 > SLQH01. The sequence continues at coordinate 2,541 of JBEPXK010000463.1, read as the reverse complement.
CGATTGTGGATGGACGTGCTTGTGCCGGCGTCGCGGGAATGCTAAGCTTGGCTCAAATGGTCCCTGAAGAATCGGGTGCGGAAGAGAACGACCCGGGCGCGCTCCCGTCGGGCGGTTGGGTCGAGAATTCGCCAACCGGTCAGGAGGAGTCCGCTCCCGCCCTGCCCGACCTCGGCGACCTGTCCCCTGCGGCCTCCGCGGCCGCGGTCGAGGACTCCGATCCGGGGCTGCCGGCGATCGAAGTGGCTGATGTCCAGCCAGATGGCGAGAGCGAAGACAGCGACCCCGGCGACCCTGCGGTAGCGGTTGCGCGGCCGGCGCAACCGCGCAACGAGGACCCGTTCCTGGGTCGCTCCTTCGGCGGCTACGAACTGGTCGAGAAGATCGGCCACGGCGGCATGGGCATGGTCTACCGCGGGCGGCAGGTCAGCCTCAATCGCTCGGTGGCGGTCAAGCTGCTCAACAAGGCGCTGGTCGACAACGAGGAGTTCATCAAGCGCTTCAAGCGCGAAGCGCAGGCGATGGCCACCATCCACCATCCGAACATCGTTTCGGTGATCGATTTCGGCGAGGCCAACGGCATCTGGTTCATGGTCGCGGAGTATGTCGAGGGCACCAATCTCGCGCGGATGATCCGCGAGAAGGTGATGGTGCCCTCCGAGGAACTGGTGCCGCTGATCATCCAGTGCCTCAGCGGCCTGGCCTACGTCTCGCGCAACAACATCGTCCACCGCGACATCAAGCCCGACAACATCCTCATCGACCGGGAAGGTACGGCGAAGATCGCCGATTTCGGGCTGGCAAAGGACATCTCGAACAACGACACCGACCTCACCGCTGCCGGTTCAGCGATGGGCACGCCGGCCTACATGAGCCCGGAACAGTGCATGGGCCGCTCGCTCGACGTGCGCAGTGATATCTACTCCCTGGGGGTCGCGGCCTACTTCGCGCTCACCGGCGAGAAGCCCTTCACCGGTAACAGCTCCTTCGAGATCATGACCAAGCAGCGGGAGCACATGCCCCCGCCGCCGGCCCAGCTCAACCCCCAGATTCCCGAGCCGGTCTCGGACATGGTCATGCAGATGCTGGCCAAGGCGCCGAACGATCGGTTTTCCGACGCCGACGCCTGCCGCGACGCGTTGATCGGCATGGCGACCGAGATCGGCCTGATGGGCCCGGTGACGCGGTCGGGCGAATTCATGTTTCCGGCGCCGAATCTCAACATGGGAGCCGGCGCGGGAGCCCGTCCGCGGACGGCCGAATCGGAGGCGCGCATGGCTTCGGTCGCCTACCCGGCCGAACAGAAGCCACCGCCGCTCTCACTCGAACCATTGCCCGGTCAGACCGATGCACCGGCGACTGGCCCGCATCAGGCCGCCTCGGAGGCCTATGCCCGGTCGCCGTCTGCGACGGCGCCCCCGTTGCCGGGCGACATCCCCGCGATGGACTCGGGTCCCGCCGTGAGCCAGCCGCGCGGCACCGAACGCGTTCCCACGCCCAGTCCCGATCGTACCGGTTCGAGCCGGCGCGGGCGGGTCGAAACCAGCGGCGAGTACATGACCTGTCCGCGGTGCGGGCACCTCAACCAGGGCTCGCGCTACCGCTGCGAACGCTGCGACCACGTCTTCGTCGAGGAACCGGTCCAACAGGATCCTCGCGCCTTGTTGGCCGACGCCGATCGCAAGATGCAGCAGGAGAACTACGAGGCGGCGGCCCGGCTCTACGGCCGGCTGGCCGAGCAGGAAGGCGACCGGCGCCAACGCAGCGTGTTGCGCGCCAAGGAACGCGAAGCCCGCGGTCGGGTCGAGGAGCAACAGGTCGGCGAAGCCGAGCAGCGCAGTGAGCGGTTCATCGAGCAGGGCAATGTGGAACAAGCCATTCGCGTGCTCGACCGCGCGCTCAAGGAGAGCACCTCGGTCATGGTCAGCAACCGGCTCCAGACGCGGATCGACGAGCTGGAGCGTCGACGACGCAGGCGCAAACGGCGGCTGGTGATCCTGATCGTGCTGGTGGTGCTGGTCGCGGCGATGGTCACGGCGTGGTTGCTCTTCAGTGAGCGCATCAAGCGCGAGCTCGCCGATCGCGGTATCATCACCCTCGCCCAGGCGGCGGAGCGCTTCGATGGATGAGGCCTGTCCCAAGTGCGGCCGGCCCCGCCAGGGGCAGGGGAACGCACGGTGGGCCGTGTGCGCAGCCTGTGGTCATCTGTGGAAGCCGGGCGGCAGTTCGAGCGAACGCAGCGCCGAACCGCCGGCGGTCACCCCCAGCCCCGAAAGCAGCGCGGCCTCCAGCCGTGTGCGGACCAGCCGGCCCGACGTGGTGATCCAGGCCGGCCAGCCTCCGGCCGCAGCGCCGGAGCCCGCGCCCGGACCGCCGGAACCGCAGCCGCCGGTCGTCGCCGACTCTCCGCCGCCACCGGCACCGATCACGTCCGCTCCCGCGGCGCCATCTCCGGAGCCCGAGTCGGCGCCCGATGTTCCGGCGCCGGCATCGCCGCCGCCCGCGGATGCTGCGCCTGACGCTGACCCGGCCGCGCGGCCG
>JBEPXK010000462.1:0-3725 GCA_041641915.1 Planctomycetota bacterium | reverse complement strand
GCGACTTCCTCCTCGGCGGCATCGAGTACTCGCAGATGCGCGAGGTCCTGCCCGGCATGGTCGACGACATCGCCAGCGCCTCGGGGCGCATCGGCACCATTGTCCGCGACCTGCTGGCCTACGGCCGCCCGGCGAGCTCGGATCACGTCGACGGGGTCGACCTCAACGCCGTCGCCCGCCGCTCCGCGGAGCAGATCCGCCGTTCGATCGATCAGATGGCCTGCGGCTTCAGCCTCGCGCTGGCCGATGCGCTGCCGCCGGTCCACGGCAGCCAACGCCGGCTCGAACAGGTGGTGGTCAACCTGCTGCGCAACGCCTGTCAGGCCTGCGCCGCCTGCCGCGGCTGCATCCGTCTCGAGACCGACCACGACCCGACGAGCAACACCGTCAGCCTGCGGGTCCGCGACCGCGGCAGCGGCATGAGCCAGGAGGTGCTCGCGCGGATCACCGAGCCGTTCTACACCACCAAACAGGGCGAGGGCACCGGTCTCGGACTGTGGGTCAGCACCACCATCATCGAGGAACACGGCGGACGGCTCGAGGTCGCCTCGCGCCCCGACGAGGGCACGACCGCGACCATCATCCTGCCGGCGGCGAGCGACGGAGCGCGCGATGGGCGCTGAGGGCACGGCGGCACCCCTGTTCCTGGTCGACGACGAGCCCGACGCGCTCCAGGGCATGGCGCTGACCCTGCAGGCCCACGGGCTCGGCCCGGTGCGGCGGATCCAGGACCCGCGCCTGGTGCTGGAGCTGCTGCGCGAAGAACAGCCGGACTGCGTCGTACTCGACCTGACCATGCCTCAGCTCTCGGGCGAGGAGGTGCTCGCCCACATCCGCACCCACCACCCGGAGGTGCCGGTGGTGGTGGTCACCGGCGTCGACCTGGTCGCCTCGGCAGTCCACTGCATGCGCCTCGGGGCGCTCGACTACCTCGTCAAGCCGGTCGACGAACAACGGCTGATCGCCAGCCTGCGCCGGGTACGCGAGACCATGGAACTCTCGCGCGAGAACCGCGTCCTGCGTGAGGCGATGGTCAAGCGCGACCTCTCGCATCCGGAGGTGTTCGAGCGCATCCTCACCGCTTCGCCCGCGCTGCTGGGCGTATTCCGCTACGTCGAGGCGGTGGCGCCCTCGTCGCAGCCGGTGCTGATCACCGGCGAGACCGGCACCGGCAAGGAGCTGCTCGCGCGCGCGGTCCACGACGCCAGCGCTCGGCCGGGCGAGTTCGTGGCGGTCAACGTCGCCGGGCTCGATGACCAGCTGTTCGCCGACACCCTCTTCGGCCACCGCAAGGGGGCGTTCACCGGCGCCGAGGGACGGCGCGCGGGGCTGATCGAAGCCGCCAGCGACGGCACCCTGTTCCTCGATGAGATCGGCGATCTCGCCATCCCCTCGCAGGTCAAGCTTCTGCGCCTGCTGCAGGAACATGAGTATTTCCCGCTCGGCTCCGACGTCGCCAAGCGCTCCAAGGCACGCATCGTCTGCGCCACCCACCAGGACCTCCAGGCGCGCCAGGCCGCGGGCGATTTCCGCAAAGACCTGTTCTACCGCCTGCGCGCGCACCACGTCGAGATCCCGCCGCTGCGCGACCGCCGCGAGGACCTGAGCGTGCTGCTGCGGCACTTCCTGGTCCGTGCCAGCGCCGACCTCGAACGCCCGGTGCCGACGCCGCCGCCGGAGATCTACGACCTGCTCGGCGCCTACTCCTTCCCGGGCAACGTGCGCGAGCTCGAAGCCCTGGTCTACGACGCGGTCAGCCGGCACCGTGGCGGCATCCTCTCGCTCGACACCTTCCGCGCCGCAGTGCGCAGCGAGTCCGGCACCGCGACCATCGCCCGCGAGCGCCCGAGCGCTCCACCGGCCGCATCTGCCGGCGTCACCTTCGGCGAACACCTGCCCAGCCTCAAAGAGGTGCAGGATGCCCTGGTCGGCGAAGCCATCGCGCGCTGCGGCGGCAATCAGAGCGCCGCAGCGGCGATGCTCGGCGTTTCCCGCCAGGCACTCAACAAACGCCTGCGCAAATAGTCCCACCCGGAACCACCACCATGCCCACCCAGCCCCATCAGCCCGTCCGGATCCAGCAGGTCGCCCGCGAACTCGGCCTCGATCCCGATTGCATCCTGCCCCACGGCCACCACATCGCGAAAATACCGATCGACGAGCTCGCCGCCCGTGCCGAGCAGCCCGATGGCGAACTGATCCTGGTCACCGCGATGACCCCCACGCCGACCGGCGAAGGCAAGACCACCTGTTCGATCGGCCTCGCTGACGCGCTGCGCCGGCTCGGCCATCGCAGCGCGGTCTGCCTGCGCGAGCCCTCGCTCGGCCCCTACTTCGGCGTCAAGGGCGGCGGGACCGGGGCCGGCCGCGCCCAGCTGTATCCGGCCGAGGACATCAACCTGCATTTCGTTGGTGACATGTACTCGGTCTCCAAGGCCAACAACCTGCTCGCCTGCATGATCGACAACCACCTGCAGTGGGGCAACGCGTTGGACATCGATCCGCGGCGCATCGTCTGGCGCCGGGTCATCGACCTCAACGACCGCGCGCTGCGCGAGATCTTCGTCGGCCTCGGCGGCGTGCGCCACGGCGTGCCGCGCCGTGACGGCTTCACCATCACCCCCGCCTCCGAGGTCATGGCAATGCTCTGCATGGCCCGCGACTACCGCGACCTCGGCGATCGCCTGGCCGAGACGGTGGTCGGTTTCACCCACAAGGGCAAGGCGGTGCGCGCGCGCGATCTCAAGGCCGAAGGCGCAATGCAGGTCCTGTTGCGCGACGCCATCCATCCCAACCTGGTCCAGACCCTCGAGGGCACCCCCGCCTTCGTCCACGCCGGACCCTTCGCCTCCATCGCCCAGGGCACCAACAGCGCCATCGCCACCCGCATGGCGCTCAAGCTCGCCGATTACGTCGTCACCGAGGCCGGCTTCGGCAGCGACCTCGGGGCCGAGAAATTCGTCAACATCAAGTGCCGCAGCGCCGGGCTCGCGCCGCGCGCGGCGGTGATCGTGGCGACGCAGAAGGCAGTGGCTTGGCATTCCCACCGCCAGGGCGACGGCGGGCTGCAGAACCTCGCCAAACACATCGACAACGTCCGCAGCTATGGCCTGCGCCCGGTGGTCGCGATCCCGCGCTTCCCCGACGACACCGCCGCCGGCATCCAGGCGATCGTTGACTTCTGCGCCACGAAGAAGGTCGCGGCCGTCCCGGCGGCCCACTTCGACCACGGCGGCGCCGGCGCCACCGACCTCGCCGCGGCGGTGCTGCACGCCATCGGCCACTCGCGCCGCGGGCTCCGCTTCACCTACGAGCTCGATCAGACCATCGACCACAAGATCGAACGGGTGGCCAAGACGATCTACGGCGCCGCCGGTGTCGACTACGACCGCGCCGCGGTGACCGACCTCCAGCTGCTGGCCCAAAGCGGCTTCGACCGGCTACCGGTGTGCATCGCCAAAACCTCGCGCTCGCTCTCCGACAACAGCCGTCTGCGCGGCCGCCCGCGCCGATTCCGGTTGAACATCAACGAGCTGCGGCTCTGCGCCGGTGCCGGCTTCGTGGTCGCGATCGCCGGCAACATCATGACCATGCCCGGCCTGCCGGCGGAACCCGCGGCCGCACGCATCCGCGTCGACGACCACGGCCGGGTCTCCGGCCTGAGCTGAACCGCGGAACCCGGTGCCCCGGCCCCGCCCGGGGCCCGCGTGTCGGCGATCGGCGAT
>JBEPXK010000461.1:0-3729 GCA_041641915.1 Planctomycetota bacterium | reverse complement strand
GGACATCGCGCCCAGCCGCCCCGACATGCGCGTGGTCGGCGTCTTCAACCCGGGCGTCATCGATTTCGACGACCACACCCTGGTTCTGGCCCGAGTGAGCGAGAGCCCGACGGTCGCGCGCAACGGCTTGCATCCGGCACCGCGCTGGCGCACCGACGGCAGCGGCATGGAACTCGACTGGCTGCCGGCCACGGAGTGGGTCCACCAGGACGCCCGCTCACTCGAACAACGCGGCACCGGCTTCGTCCGCCTCACCTTCAGCTCGCACCTGCGGGCCTTCCGCTACCCGCACGCCCTCCAGCGCCCCGAATGCGCACCGGAAGCGGCCCTGCTCCTCCCCCAGGGCGAAATGGAGACCTACGGCATCGAAGACCCGCGCATCACCCGCGTCGACAACGCCTGCCTGCTCAGCTACGTCTGCGTCTCCCCGGCCGCCGCCTGTACCGCCCTGGCCCGGACGCACGACGGCACCGACCTCGAACGTCTGGGCGTGTGTTTCCCGCCCGAGAACAAAGACGTCGTGCTTTTCCCCGAACGCATCGGCGACCGCCTGGTCGCCCTGCACCGGCCCAATCCGCGCTACCGCTTCCGCGCCCCGGAGATCTGGATCGGCTTCTCGCCCGACGCGATCCACTGGGGCGACCATCGCCCCCTGCGCTGGCCGCGTGGCGCCGGGGGCGCCGCCTGGTGCGCCGGCAAGACCGGAGCCGGCTGCGTGCCGGTGCGCACCGACGACGGCTGGCTGATCATCTACCACGGCAACGAGCGCCCACCGGTCGGCGCGCGCGGCGAGACCGGCGCCTACGTCGCCGCGGCGATGCTGCTGGACCTCGACGATCCGACCCGGGTGATCGCCTGCACGAGCGAACCGCTGATCGCCCCGACGACCAGGTTCGAGACCACCGGTTTCCTGCCCGACGTGATCTTCCCCACCGCCCTGCTCGATCGCGGCGAGCGCTGGGCCGTGGTCTACGGTGCGGCAGACACCAGCATCGGGGTGCTCGAACTCGACAAGGCGGAACTGCGCGCAGCCCTGGTCGCGAGCTGAGCAAGCGCGCCGAAGCCCCGTTGGCGCCCACCGGGCGCCGGGGAGCTATCGCCAACCGGGCGATCTGAAGGCAAAGGCGACACCGCGTGCCCGGCAACCGTGGCGATATGAGGTCGCTGTCGGCGATCGGCACAAATTTCGCACCAGATCAGCCATCGATCCAGGGATCGATGCGCCGAAACGCCGATCAGAGCATGCGTGCACGATCACCGACGCCGCCGAAATGCACGCTTACTCATTTGGAGCCAGCTTTTCCGCTTCCGTCGAGCACGGCGTCGCCGCTTTATGTATACCTACTCCGTCGTATTTCATATTGAATGCCTGCGCGCTGCACGTTTGATCCATCAGGTCGCGATTACGGTTGACTGCCGCCGGTCTAGCGCCATCATTCGCGCTTCGGCGGCATGATTCCCATGCCGCGCCCTGCAGCTGAGGACCGTAGACATGACCACCGCGACCGCGACCGGAGCGCAACGCCTCGTCCAGTGCCTCGAACGCGAGGGCGTCGAGTACGTGTTCGGCTATCAGGGCGGCACCATCATGCCGATCCTCGACGCGCTGCGCGATTCGCACATCGAGTTCATCAACACGCGCCACGAACAGGGCGCCTGCCACATGGCCGACGGCTACGCCCGTGCCACCGGCAAGCCCGGGGTGGTGATGGTGACCTCGGGCCCGGGCGCGACCAACACCGTCACCGGCCTGTTCACCGCCCTGATGGACTCGATCCCGCTGATCGTGATCACCGGGCAGGTCAACACCCCCCTGTTGGGCAAGGACGCCTTCCAGGAGGCCGACGTGACCGGCATCACCTATGCAGTGACCAAGCACAGCTTCCTGGTCAAACGCGCCAACGACGTGCCCCAGGTGATGAAAGAGACCTTCCACATCGCCACCTCGGGTCGCCCGGGACCGGTGCTGATCGACATCACCAAGGACGCCAGCCTCGGCACCTGCACCGCACCCTTCATCGACGCGGTCGACCTACCGGGCTACCGCAGCCCCGCGCGAGCCGAGCCCGGCGCGCTCGAGGCGGCGGCCAAGCACTTGATGCACGCACGCCGGCCGCTGCTCTACATCGGCCACGGCGCGGTGATCTCCCAGGCCGGTGGCGCCGTGCTCCAGCTGGCCGAGAAGCTCAACGCGCCGATCGCCTGCAGCCTGTTGGGCAAGGGCGCCTGCCCCGAGGACCATCAGCTCCACCTGGGCATGCTCGGCATGCACGGCACCCCCTACGCCAACAAGGCGGTGCACGGCTGCGACCTGATCATGGCCATCGGCTCGCGCTGGGACGACCGTATCACCGGCAAGCTCGAGAGCTTCTGCCCCGATGCGGTCAAGCTGCATATCGACATCGATCCGGCCGAGTTCGGCAAGATCATCGTGCCGCATGTCTCGCTGGCGGGCGACGCCAAGTTGGTGGTCGAGGACCTCCTGCCGCTGGTGGAGCGCGGCGACACCGCCGAGTGGGCCGAGCAGATCAACGCCTGGAAACAACAGTTCCCGCTCAAGTACGCCAAGAAGGGTGGCCTGCGGGCGCAGTACGTGCTCGACCGCCTCGACCAGCTGGGCGGGCGCGAGTGCTACATCGCGACCGATGTCGGGCAGAACCAGATGTGGGCGGCGCAGTATCTGCGCACGACCAAGAACCGCCATTGGCTCAGTTCCGGCGGCGCCGGTACCATGGGCTTCGGCGCCCCAGCGGCCATCGGCGCGGCCATCGGCACGCGCGAGAAGACCTGGGCAATCGTCGGCGACGGCGGGTTCCAGATGACCATGCCCGAACTCGCGACTGCGGCGCTGCACAAGCTGCCAGTCAAGATCCTGATCCTCAACAACAGCACGCTGGGAATGATCCGGCAGTGGCAGAACATGTTCTTCGAGGACCGCTTCCACGGGACCGATCTGGTCGGCAACCCCGATTTCTGCAAGATCGCCGCCGCCTACGGCATCAAGTCCTGGAACATCAAGCGCCCGGCCGAGATCGACAAGGTGCTCACCGCGGCGATGGAATACGACGAAGGCCCCTGCCTGATCAACGCGATCACCATCAAGGAGGAGAACGTCTACCCGATGATCCCTCCCGGACAGGCCTACCCCGGCCTGCTCGACGCCATGAACTCGGCCCGCTGAGCGCGCGAGGAACCGACGATGAACGAGACCAACCAACTCCACACCATCTCGCTGTACGTGCGCAACCGGCCGGGCGTCCTGGTCCGGATCGCGCAGGTCTTCGCCCGCCGCGGCTACAATATCGAGAGCCTGGTGGTCAGCCCTGGCCGGACCGATGACTTCTCGCGCATGACCATCACCTGCTCGGGCGATCCGCAGATCCTCGAACAGATCATCAAACAGCAGGCCAAACTGGTCGACGTGGTCCACGCCACCGACCACACCGGCCAGGACATCATCGACACCGAGATCGCGCTGGTGAAGGTCGCCGTGGCACTCGACGAGCGCACCGCGCTGCTACAGATCGCCGAACACTACAACGCCAAGGTGGTGGATTACGGCGAGGAGTCACTGATCCTGCGCGCCTCCGGCGCGACCGGCAAACTCGACGCGATGATCGGTCTGCTGCAGCGCTGGCCGATCCTCGAGGTCATGCGCTCGGGCAAGATCGTGATGATGCGCGGCCCCGAAGAGACCTGAGGTTTTTTTTCAGAGGGGGCGCTGCCCCC
>JBEPXK010000460.1:0-3740 GCA_041641915.1 Planctomycetota bacterium | reverse complement strand
CCCGGCGTACGCGGACCACCACACACGCGGCGGGTCAGCTGGGCTGGGCGCCGGCGATCGCGCGCATGTCGCTGCCGGACGGGGCCTGGAACACGCGCAGGCCGAATTCCGGCGCCATGGCGAGGACGTGATCGAAGATGTCGGCCTGGATCGCCTCGTAGGCGGCCCAGACGGTGGTGGCGGCGAAGACGTAGATCTCCAGCGGCAGGCCCTGGGGCGTGGGTTGGAGATGGCGCACCAGGAAGGTCATCTCCTGGTTGATCTCCGGCTTTGCGCGCAGGTAGGCCTCGACCCAGGCGCGGAAGGTGCCGAGGTTGGTCAGCCGGCGGGCGTTGGCGATGGTGCCGGGGTCGTGCTGGGCCGCCTCGTTGTGGGCCGCGATGTCGGCGCGCTTGGAGGCGACGTAGTGCTTGAGCAGGGCGAAGCGGCCGAAGCGGTCGAGGTCCTCATCGGTAAGGAAGCGGATGGTTTCGATATCGATGTAGAGCGAGCGCTGGATCCGCCTGCCGCCCGATTCCTGCATCCCCCGCCAGTTCTTGAAGCTGCTGCTGATGAGCATGTGGGTGGGGATGGTGGTGATGGTCTTGTCCCAGTTCTGGACCTTGACCGTATGCAGGGCGATATCGAACACATCGCCGTTGGCCCCGGCTTCGGGCATCTCGATCCAGTCGCCGACGCGCAACATGTCGTTGCTGCTCAGCTGGACCGCGGCGACCAGCGAGAGGATCGTGTCGCGGAACACCAGCAGCAGCACCGCGGTCATCGCGCCGAGGCCGGAGAGGAAGATGACCGGCGATTTGTTCAACAGCAGCGAGAAGGCGGTGATGCCGGCCGCGGCGTAGACCAGGAGTTTGACGATGGTCAGGTAGCCCTTGATCGGCCGCTGGCGCGCGCGCGGGGCGCGGGCGTAGACCTCGCCTATGGCGTTGAGCAGCGCGGCGATGCAGCGAGCGGCGATAACCACCATCGATGCCAGGGTGACGCTGGCGATCACCCGGGCGGTGATCGTGCTCGCGGTCGCCAGATTGCCCTCGAGCGGCAGTCGTGTGATGAGGAATGCGCCGTAATAGCAGATCACCGCCGGCACCAACATGGCCAGACGATTGAAGAAGCCATGTTTGACGATGTGGTCGTCCCAGTTGGCCTTGCTGCGGACGGTCGCGTGTCGGATCAAAGGCAGTAGCAGGCGACGGCTGAGCAGCAGGCCCAAGCCGGCGAGGACGAACAGAGCGGCAACCGCCACCGGTAGCTGGGCCATGGTTGGCAGGGCCGCGAACATCACCACTCCCAGGCGGCGATCAGTTCGGCGGCCGGGGTGCGCTTGCGCGCGAGGCGGACGGCATCGCCGTCGACCACCAGTTCGGCCGGAAGATCGCGCAGGTTGTAGGTCGAGGCCATGCTCATGCCGTAGGCGCCGGCGCAACCGATGGCCAACACGTCGCCCACCCGGGGTTGAGCCAGGTCGCGTTCGCGGGCGAAGACGTCGCCGGATTCGCAGATGTTACCGACCACGTCGACGCGCTGCGGTGCGGCGTCGGGGTTGCTGACGTTGGCGATCGGGTGGTAGCTGCCGTACATGCAGGGCCGCACGAGGTGGTTGAAGCCGGTGTCGGTGCCAACGTAGGTGCGCGCCGGGGCATCGCTGGTTGCCGGGTTGGTCTTCACGCTGGTCACGGTGGTGTAAAGGGTGCCGGCTTCGGCGACCAGGAAGCGCCCCGGCTCGAGCCGCAGTTCGAGCTCGCGGCCGTAGCGCTCGCAGAACGCGCGCATCATCCGGTCGGCCGCGGCGCCGAGCGCAGGCAGGTCGATCGCCTGTTGATCGGGGCGGTAGGGCACGCCGATGCCGCCGCCGAAATCGATGAAGCGCAGGTTGGGCAGTTGGGCCGCGGTGGCGAGGATGACCTCCATCGCCGCGATGAAGGCCTGGGCGTCGAGCGAGCCCGAGCCGATGTGCATGTGCGCGCCGACCACCCGGATACCGGTGCGCTGCTCGATCGCCCGCACCTGCTCGACCTGGCTGTGGTGGACGCCGAACTTGGTCAGCGGCCCCGCGGTCAGGGTCTTGGCGTGCTCGCTGTCGCCGACATCGGGGTTGAAACGCACCGCGGCCTCGCGCCCGCCGGCCGCACCGAGGCGTTCGAGGCGGTCGAGGCTGCCGCAGTTGATCAACACGCCCTGGTCCATGGCCTGAGCCATCTCGGCGTCGGTCATGTTGTTTTCGGTGTAGAGGATGTCGGCCGGATCCAGCCCCAGCTTGAGCCCCAGGGCGACCTCGCCGGGACTGACCGCGTCGATGCCGTACCCGGCATCGATCAGCGTCCGTGCTACCGGCGGACAGGGATTGGCCTTGATCGCGTAAAGCAGGCGCAGCGGCCGGTAGGTGAAGGCAGCACGCAGGGCTTCGGCCCGCTGACGGATGGTCGCGAGGTCGTAAACGTAGAGCGGGCTGCCGTATGTGGCGAGCAGGGCTGCGGGCGGCGGCGGCATGGGCGAGGATTCCCTCCGATGATCGCGAAAGGGGCGCAGGCTAAACCCTGCCGTGCGGGGCACAAGCCGGGGTGCGTGACGCGTCTTGCTGCGCGGCATGCGACGGGTTCCCGGATCGCGACAAGCTGTTATCCTGCTCAGCGGAGGATCGTGATGCGACGCGTCGGCCTGCTGATGGATACCACGCTCGGCTATGGACGCCGGGTGTTCACCGGGATCCGTCAATCCCTGTTGCCGGACCTGGATATCGAGTTCTGCATGGCGCCGCCGGCCGGGGACGGGGTTCAGCGTTGGATCGAGCAGGGCATCGACGGGATCATCGCCATGGTTCACGATCCCGCCATCGCAGAGCTGCTTGCCGCGTGGGGCGGGCCGGTGGTCAACGTCTCCAGCCGGCTCGATACGCCGCTGCCGCGGGTGATCCTCGACGACGTCGCGGTCGGCGCGTTGGCGGGCAACTATTTCCTCGATCGCCACTTCTCCCATTTCGCCTTCGTCGGGCGCACTGGCATGCGTTATTCGCTCAAACGTCAGGAGGGGTTCGCCCGACGTCTGAGCGAGCACGGCCTACGGGTGCGTGAGCTGGCGATCGACCCGGGGCAACCGGTCTCGCACCTGGCGCGGTTGTTCGCCGATCTGCCCCTGCCGTTGGCGATGTTCGTGCTCGGGGAGGACGTGGCACGCGACGCGCTCGCCGCCTGTCGTGCCTGCGAGCTGCGGGTGCCCGATACGGTCGCCATCCTCTCGGGCAGCGATAGCGACGACCTCTGCGCCTGTCTCGACCCGCCGGTGTCGATGGTCGATCTGCCGCTCGAACGTGTGGGCGCCGAGGCCGGCGAGATGCTGTTGTGCCAGATGCGCGGCGAGGCTCTGGAACGGCCGGACCGGCTGCTGCCGCCGAACGGCATCGTCGAACGACTGAGCACCGCCTTCGAGGCCATCGACGATCCCGAGATCATCGTCGCCCTGGCCTACATCCGGCGGCGCTTCGCCGAGGACATCGGCGTCGATGACGTCGCCGAGGCGGTGGGGACCGGGCGGCGACATCTCGAGCGGCGGTTCCAGTCCGAGATCGGCACCGGTATCTACCAGCACATCCTGCGCACCCGCATCGATCACGTGAAGGCGTTGCTGCGGCGCACCGAGCTCTCGCTCTCCGCGATCGCCGCCCGGACCGGTTTCGCTTCCAGTCGCCACCTCTGCGCCACCTTCAAGCGTCTGATCGGCGTGACGCCGACCCGCTTCCGCACGGG
>JBEPXK010000459.1:0-3747 GCA_041641915.1 Planctomycetota bacterium | reverse complement strand
TCGCGACGCGCTGACACACGCCGGCATCGGGCCAGGGGTCGCTCAGACCGGGCGGCATCAGGCTGACGTACTGCCCGACCGGTGCGCCCGGTGAGAGCCCCGTATCCCAGGTCCCGGTGAAGGTGTAGCCGAGCTGCGGGTGGCAGGCGAGGGTGAAGGTGCCGGTATGGTCGACGTCAATCTCGCGCTTGTCGGTCCGGTGTTCCCACTTGGCGAAAGCGTGGGTGCCGGTGAACGAGCGGGTCAGCGTCAGGGTGGTGCCGTCCTCGCCGACGGTCCATTTGCTGGTGTCCTTGAGGTTCCACTCCTTCGAGCCGCTGCGATCGGGGATGAACTGGTCGGTGCGGAAGGCGTAGCCGATGGCGGTATCGATGTGCCAGCGCTCGCTGGGCATCGGCAGCTCGCTCGGCGCCCGGGCAGGATCGTGGGTCAGGAGGTAGAAGGTCCCGCCGTGGAAACCGGTGAGCGGCATGACCCCGACGTAACGATCGTGGTCTTTGACGACCCAGAACTCCCAGGTCCAGGTACCATCCTTGGCTGCGAAGTCGAAACTCTGCTTCTCGCACGTGAAGGCCGGGGTGTGGTCGGCAAACCGCGCCGGCGGATTGTGCTCGGCCAGCAGGGCGTCGAACTCGTCTGCGGCGCCCAGGTGGGCGGCGGTAAGGGCGAGAGCGATCAGACACAGCAGGGATGGACGCATGCGACTCCTCCAGTCAACGGTACGCCGGGAAGCGGCGCGGGTTGACGAGTCTGGGAGCGCGATGCGACGGGACAAGCCGGCTCGCGGCGGGATCCGACGCGCTCTGCCCGAGCGGTTCACTCGCCAGTGGCGCGGCGGATGATCCGGGTGGCGCGCAGGTCGCCCTGCTGTTCGCACAGGCGCGCAGCCTGGTCGAAGAACTGCCGCGCCTGGTTCTCACGCCCCAACTGCCCGTAGGCATTGCCGATACCCACCAGCACGCGGGCGCGGGCACGGCCGTTGGCCTCCTCGCCGCGGTCGTATTCCAGCGCCTCGTTGAAGCGATCGAGTGCCTCCTCGGCGCGCTCGAGCTGGAGCAGGCAGTTGCCATACTGGTAGAGCAGATGCGGCAGCCGCGTGGCCACGGCGGGGTCTTCGCGCTGGGTGCGGAACAGGCTCAAGGCGCGCTCGAAGTGCTCGGCCGCCTCGGGGTACTCCTTGCGCCCGATCAACAGCACCGCCAGACCGTGCTCCGCGAAAGCGCGCTCGTGTTCGTCGCCGGGTTCGGTGCAGACCGAGATCAGCCGCCGCAGGTGCGACTCGGCCTCGTCGTTGCTGCCGCGCTCCTGATGGACCTTGGCGATCGAACCGATCACCCGCAGCTGGTCCTGGCGTTCACCGAGCTCGCGCAGCACCTCGACCCAACGGTGCATGATCTCCAGCGCGCGCTCGTGCTCGCCGGCCAGGCGGTGGAGCTTGGAGATGGCCGCGAGCACGCGCTCCATGATCCGGTGGTTGCCGGCGCGCTCACAGGCCGCGAGGCTCTGTTCCAGCGCGTCGAGCGCGGCCTTGGGATCGCGGTTCTGCGCCTGCGCGCTGCCGATCTGATAGAGGGTGCGCGCGCGCCCGGCATCGTCCTCGAGGATCGAACACAGGTCGAGGCTGTGCTCGTAGGCGCTCAGCGCCGCCTCGATATCGCCCTTGCGCACCTCGACCATGCCCAGCAGGCGATAGG
Organism: Planctomycetota bacterium; assembly: GCA_041641915.1. Classification (GTDB taxonomy): domain Bacteria; phylum Planctomycetota; class UBA11346; order UBA11346; family UBA11346; genus SLQH01. Next base: position 2,053 of record JBEPXK010000459.1, on the reverse strand, counting down.
TCTGCGCCTGCAGACCCTTGTTGTTGTGTTGTTTCTGCAGCTTGAGACAGCGCAGAAGGATATCGATCGCGTGATCGTGGTTGCCGCGGTCGGCCTCGACATCGGCGAAGCGGCTGAGCACCTGACTGGCCTCGAACGGGCGGCCGAGCTCGGTGAATATCTCCGCCGCGCGTTCGTAATGGCGCCGCGACTGCTCCCATTCCTCTTCGGCCGCGTGGGCGGCACCGAGCTGCTCGTGGCATTCGGCGCTCTTGGTTCCCTTGCGGTAGTCGTCGAAAATCTCCCGCGCCTCGTTGCAGACATTGATCGCGTCGTAGGCGGCGCGGCGAGCGATGAGCACCCGGGTCAGGTCGAGCCGCGTCTGAGCCATGCGTAGGTGCTCGTTGAGATCGTTGGCCAGCTCTTCAGCCTGGCGCAGACAGCGTTCCGCCTCGCGGTGTTCACCGAGCGCCAGCAGGGCGTTGCCGGCCGCGCTGGCGGCGTCACAAGCGTCTTCGAAGCGGTCGGAGCTAAGGAAGATCCGCAGGGCTTCGCGCGCCGCATCCGCCGCGCGGCGGAACTGCTCGAGACGACTGTGGACCTGGCTGAGATCCATCAGGCATTCCGCCCGCCGGGTCGGCACCTCGATCGCACCCCAGGCATCGGCCGCGGCGCGCAGATGGGTGATGGCGGAGGTCAAGGCTGCGCCCGACTTGTTCTCCATGATCAACAGACCGAGCCGCCGCTCGTTCTGAGCCTTGGCCTGGATCTCCTCGCGCTCGGGCATCGCGCACCTCGCTTTCGCATTCGGCTCTCGGCCGGCGGGTACTGTGACGGTATAGCACCGGGCACCGCCGATGCCACCCGGGACCGGCCCACTGCCAGATCAGGCGCTGGTCGGGGCGCGCCCCGTTGCCCTCTCTGCCGCTCCGCGGTATAATCATGTGATGGGCCTGCACCCTGCCATCGCAGCATATCGCGGCGCGCCCCCGATGGTGTCGTACGCCGCGTCGACCGGACGACCGCATACCGGCCCACCTGCAGCCGCGCGCCGCACCGACGACAGCGTGCAGATCTCGCACGAGGGCGCCGCGCGACTCGCGGCCGAAGCGACGGACAACGAAGCCGCGACGCGACAGCAGACCCCGCCCACCCCCGCAACAGAAGCACCGGACACCGGCACCGGGCGCGAGGCCGGCGTGCAGCCAGCCACCGCCGATCCCGACGCAGACGCCGAAACGACGCCGAGCGACCCCAGCGCGCGCGATCCGGCCGGACGCCCGCTGAGCCCGCCGGAGGTGCGCCAACTGCGCCAGCTGCAACGTCGCGATGCCGAAGTGCGCGCGCACGAACAGGCGCACGTGAGCGCCGCCGGGTCCCACGCCCGCGGCGGCGCGCAACTGAGCTTCCAGCGCGGTCCCGACGGGCGCAGCTATGCCGTCGGCGGCGAGGTGTCGATCGACACCGGCGCCGAGCGCGATCCGCACCGCACCCAGGCCAAGATGCGCCAGGTCCGTCGCGCCGCGCTCGCCCCGGCCGAGCCCAGCGCCCAGGACCGCCGCATCGCCGCCAGGGCCGCCACCCGCGGCAACGCCGCGGCGATGGATATCCGCGCCCTGGGCCAGGCTGAACGGGCCATCGAACGCGCCGAACGCAGCGGCGACGAACGCGTGGCCGCGCTGGCCCGGCAGGAGATCCAGCGCCGCGGCGGCGAACCACCACCCGAGACCAACAGCCCGGAAGCGGCGGCAGGACAGGCCGCGAACACCGCACAACCCGGGCGCCGCGCTTTGCGCGTGGATGTGTCGGCCTGATCGCAAAAAGGCTGAGGCTTTTGTCAAAGGGGGCGCTGCCCCCTCGCGCGCTCACGCGCAACCCAGCTGCGCTTGCTCCTCGCTTCGCTGGGGGGGCTGCGCTTGCGCTGCGTCGGCCCGGTGGCCCCACCGGGGCCACCTATCGCTGCGCGATGCTGCCTCCGCCCCCCACGGCCTCGGTCGGGGTTCGCGGCCTCCGGCCGCGTTTTCTGCGGGCCTGCGGCCCATTTTCGCAGAAAACCACCCCTCGGTCGGCCGGT
>JBEPXK010000458.1:0-3750 GCA_041641915.1 Planctomycetota bacterium | reverse complement strand
GCGCTTGCTCCTCGCTTCGCTGCGGGGCTGCGCTTGCGCTGCGTCGGCCCGGTGGCCCCACCGGGGCCACCTATCGCTACGCGATGCCGCCTCCGCCCCCCACGGCCTCGGTCGGGGTTCGCGGCCTGCGGCCGCGTTTTCTGCGTCCCTCCGGGCCCGGCTTCCTCGCTGTCGCTCGTCGCGCTCCACCGGCCGCCGGCCCCACTGGGGCCGGCTATCGCTGCGCGATGCCGCCTCCGCCCTGCGCCCCATTTTCGCAGAAAACCACCCCTCGGTCGGCCGGTCGTCCAGCCAAGCCTGGCTGGGCTCCACTCGCTGGCGGGTCCGAGGTTTGGAGCTCTGAGGGACCCGTCCGAATGGCGAATGGCGAATGGCGGGACCATGTCCCGCCAGCGAGTCGAGCGATGAGACGACTCGGCGACCGGCCCATGTGATCGATCCGGTCCACGACCAGCGCCAGGCGCGCGTCGTCGAGGTCGGCACCGGTCCTTGACGGTCGTTCGTGTGCGTTGTTGGCCGGTTGCGTCGGCGGCGTTGATCGGCGCCATCGGTCCCAAACAGCGCAGGGTGTGCGAGAGCGAAAGCGCAGGCGAGCGCGAACACGGGTTGCCGTCGTCCCCGTCTTTCCCGGTCCGCATCACACCCTTGCGGCTACCACCCTCGACCCGGCCAGACCTCCTCTTGTCGGCGCTGCGGGCAGGTCTATCCTGCGGACCCGGTGGGCCCGAGTGGGCATCGCACCGGAGGGGGACAACTCCGGCGCTGCCACCCGTCGCGATCGCGGCGCGTGCTCCGCCGCCAGTGATCGAGGACCGTCCATGGACATCCTGGTGCTCAACTGCGGCAGCTCATCCGCGAAGTTCGCCGTCATCGATAGTGCAACCGGCAAGGAAAAGGCCAGTGGCCTGGCCGAACGGCTCGGCGCGCCGGGCTCGCAATTGGTGGTCAAGAACGACGGCGACAAGAGCGAGCGCGCCCTGCCCGAGAACGCCTCGCACGAGCAGGCGCTGCGCGCGGTGGTCGAGGTGCTGCACGAGCTCGGCCTGGCCGAGGGCATCAAGGGGGTCGGACACCGGGTGGTCCACGGTGGAGCCACGTTCACCGAATCGGTCGCGGTCGACGCGGCGGTCAAGCGCGATATCGAGGCCTGTTTCCGACTCGCGCCGCTGCACAATCCGCCGAATCTCACCGGCATCGAGGTCGCCGAGGAGCTGTTCCCGTCGCTGACCAACGTCGCCGTGTTCGATACCGCCTTCCACGCCACCATGCCACGCAAGGCCTACATGTATGCCGTGCCCTATGAGCTCTACGAGGAGCAGGGCGTTCGACGCTACGGCTTCCACGGCACCTCCCATCGCTACGTCGCCGGCAAGGCGCTCGCGGCGCTCGGTCTGAGCGATGATCCGCAGAGCGGCCTGGTCACCGCCCACCTCGGCAACGGGTGCAGCGCCACCGCGGTCGCCGGCGGTGAGAGTGTCGATACCAGCATGGGCCTGACCCCGCTCGAAGGGCTGGTCATGGGCACCCGCAGTGGCGACATCGACCCGGCGCTGATCGGCTACCTCGAAGACAACAAGGGCTGGTCGGCCAAAGAAACGATTAGCGTGCTCAACAAGAAGTCCGGACTGCTGGGCCTGTCGGGCGTGTCCAACGACATGCGCACCGTGGTCGGCGCGGCCAAAGACGGCAACGAGCGCGCAGCGCTGGCCATCGACGTCTTCTGCTATCGCCTGGCCAAGTACATCGGGGCTCTGGTCGCGGCCCTGCCGCGCTTCGATGCCCTGGTATTCACTGGCGGGATCGGCGAAAACAACCCGGTTCCCATCCGCGAGAAGGTCTGCGGCGAGCTGTGTGCCTTCGGCCTGGAGCTCGACGAGCAGCGCAACCTGGCCCACGGTGTCGACAGCAGGGGGGTCATCAGTCCGGAGGGCCGCCGTCCGGCGGCGATGGTGATACCCACCGACGAGGAGTTGATGATCGCCACGGACACCGCACGCATCATCGCCGGCTGAACACCACAGCGTTACGCAGGGCCCACCGCCCTGCGTTTTTTATGAGAGGAATCCGTCCATGTCCCGTTCCCTGTTGCTGGCTCCCGTCGCCGATGTCGACGTCGCCGCCATTGCCGCCCAGCTGCGCGACAGCGCCCAGGCTGCCGGGCTGACGGTCGCGATGGTCGAGCCCTTCGCCGCGGACCGCATCGGACTGGCCGCAGCCGAGGCGGCGATCGCCGAGGACGGCTTCCAGGTGCTGCTCGAACAGGTGGTGACCGTGGTCCACGAGGCCGCGCAGGGCGCGGCCATGACCCTTGTCTGCGGCGTGGTGCCGGCTGCGCGTCCGACCATCGCCGCGGCGCTCAACCGGGCGGTGGCCAAGGCGATCGACGCCGATGCCCTGGTCCTGGCCGGCGCCGAGAGCGCGGGCGCGGTGCGCGCCGGCATCCGTGCCTACGACCTGCTCGACCCCGACCGGCTCGTCGGCGTGCTTGCCGACGGTGATCTCGCCCTCGGCGACATCGATGCCCCCGTGCACGTCGCTCAGGTGCCGGCGGCAGCATTGCAGGCGGTGGTCGATGCCGAGCGCGAGCCGCGTCTGAGCCCGGCGATGTTCCGCGCCAAACTGATCGCCGACGCCGCGGCCGCCGACAAGCGCATCGTTCTGCCCGAGGGTGACGAGCCGCGCACGGTCGAGGCGGCGGCGATCTGCCAGCGCCGCGGCGTGGCGCGGTGTGTCTTGTTGGGCGAGCCGCAGGCGGTGCGCGCGGTTGCCGCGGAGCGCGGGGTCGATATCGCTGCGTGCGAGATCATCGATCCGCGTTCGATCGCGGGCGATTATGTCGACGCCCTGGTCGAGCTGCGCAAGCACAAGGGCATGACAGCCGAGAAGGCGGCCGAGCTGCTCACCGACAACGTCTGGGTCGGCACGATGATGATGAAGCGGGGCGAGGTCGACGGTCTCGTTTCCGGTGCGGTCCACTCGACCGCCAACACCATCCGGCCCTCTTTGCAGGTGATCAAGACCAAGCCCGGCGTCTCGCTGGTCAGTTCGGTGTTTTTCATGGGTCTCGAGGATCAGGTGGTGGTGTTCGGCGACTGCGCGGTCTGCACCGATCCCGGCGCCGAACAGCTCGCCGACATCGCGATCGAATCGGGCAAGACCGCCGCCGCCTTCGGCATCCCGCCGCGGGTGGCGATGGTCAGCTACAGCACCAAGGGCTCCGGCGACGGCCCGAGCGTGGAGAAAGTGGCCGAAGCCACCCGCCTGGCGCAGGAGAAGGCGCAGGGACTGGACGTGATGATCGACGGCCCGTTGCAGTACGACGCCGCCGCGGTCCCGGCGGTTGGCGCGAAGAAGGCGCCGGATTCCCCCGTCGCCGGTCGGGCCACGGTCTACACCTTTCCCGACCTGAACACCGGCAACTGTACCTACAAGGCCGTCCAGCGCAGCGCCGACATCATCGCCGTCGGCCCCATGCTCCAGGGCATGGCGATGCCGGTGAACGACCTCTCCCGCGGCGCGCTGGTGGAAGACATCGTCTTCACCATCGCATTGACGGCGATCCAGGCGGCGAACGGTTGAAGTTTTTTCTTCAAAGGGGGCTGCGCCCCCTTTGGATCCCCCAGTCGTCGCCTGCGGCTCCTCGCGGCCTCGGTCGGGGGGGGCGGAGGCGGCATCGCGCAGCGATAGGTGGCCCCGGTGGGGCCACCGGGCCGACGCAGCGCAAGCGCAGCCCCGCAGCGAAGCGAGGAG
>JBEPXK010000457.1:0-3753 GCA_041641915.1 Planctomycetota bacterium | reverse complement strand
GTAACTACTCAGGCCCATCGGGCATGAGTAGTTACCCGCCTTCTTCGGGCCCCATCGCGAGCGATGGGGCTGGCGCCAGAGGGATGGTGGGCGGATAGAATCGGCGCAGCCGATCCGCCCACCCAGGGATCGGGAAAACCGATCCCTGGGAATCCCGACAAAGCCAGAGGGGTAGGTCCATTCGCTTGCGAATGGACCGTAGGGGCGAAGCCCCTGAGTAGTTACAGAGCAGAAAGCCTGGCGATGCGATCGACGCTCGCGGGGCGAGCTGCGCGCGGCCCTGACACCCGAACGACGCTCGCTTCAGTCGATGAGCAGGAAGGCGGTGACCGCGCCGGCGATGGCCAGGATCCAGGCCGCCCACATCCAGACGGGGATCGGCTTGCCCGTGTCGGAGCGCGCACGCGCGGTCTCGCTCATCTGGCGCAGGGCGCTGATCTCGCGCGAGCGACTCTCGGCCTGGGCGTGGATCTCGCGCGAGAGCTTCTGGTCCTCGGTCGGGATCTCGGCGATGCCACCGACCTGATCGGCCCGGCTCTTGAGCAGATGATAGAGCGCCTGCGAATCGCTGGCCTCCTCCGCGTCCGCGTCCGCTTCTGCGGCGCCGGCAGCGATGGCCGCGTCGGTCTCGTCGTAGGCCGAAGGGGTCACAGCGTTCATGGTGCAGTTTCTACCCCACAGGGAAACGGTCGTTGCCACGGACTTGCCGGCGGTGTGGCAGGAACCCACCCCCCGGGGTAAACGGGAAACCGGACCGGTCCCGTGGCTGAAACGCACCTTGGCTGCAGCGGGGGCCGCAGGCAAGCAGAGATGGCGGGGCGTGGGCGACCGTCAGGGGCCTGGGGGAGGGCCGCCCGGCTTCTGGGCCGTCGGACCGTTCTCCGTGCTGCTCTCAAGCACCACCACCACCGGCGGGGCGTCGAAGCAGGTGGCGGCGAGCGCAGCGAGGTCTTCGACGGTCACCGCGCGTACGCGCTCGGCGTAGGCGGTCAGCGCCTTGAGGTCACCATCGCGCAGGAGGATGCGGGCGTGGGCGCGGGCGGCGTCGCGCGGGCGCTCGAGCGCGAGGGTGTGACGGGTGATGCAGGCAGTCTTGGCCGCGACCAGTTCGTCGGCCGGCAAGGGCGCCGGAACGCCTTCGACCGGTTCGATCGGTTCGGTTGCGGTCGCGGCCAGCTGGCCACGGAGTGCGGCGATCTCGTCCCTCAGCGCCGCCTGCACCGTCTCGGCGCCGACACCATCGGCGAGCTCGGCGCTGATGACCAGCAGTCCGCGGCCGGCGTAATACTCGCGCGGGTAGCTGACATCGCGGGCCCGGCTGCCCAGGCGGCGGGCCAGACGGCGGCCGTCGCCGTCGCCGGCGAGCAGGGTGCAGAGCACGTCGAAGGTCGCCCGCCAGGCATGGCAATCCTCGCGCGCGACACCGGGCCAGGCCAGAGCGATCGCGCGTTGACGGCCGTCCCAGGCGAGCGTGGCGGTGCCGGAAGGCCGCTCGCCGTCGTTCCAAGCCGTGCCTTCCGGCCGTGGCGCCTTGCCGTCGGGCAGTTCGGGCGCGCCGCCCATCAGATGCTCGAGTTCGGCCAGCGCAGCGGTGCCGTCGCTGTCACCGTAGATGCCGATGACCACGTTCGCCGGTACGGTGAGGCGCTGATGCAGCGCGGCGACGACGTCGCTATTGACCGCCTGGAGGGTGGTCCGGGTGCCCAACGGCGGCGCGCTGGCGTAGTGGCCGTCGAGCATGAGATCGCGAACCGCGGCGAGCAGGCGCTCACGCCAGTCGCCGGCACGTTCGCGTTCGGCGAGTTCGGCCAGCACCTGTTGGCGGATACGGTCAACCGCCTCGCTCTGCAGGTCGGGCCGCTTGAGGATGTCGACCAGGATCGCCAGCGCCTCGGCCTGGTGCTCCGGGAAGCAGGTCATGGTCAACGCCAGGGCGTGGGTGCTCCGCTCCACATCGAGGCTCATGCCGAGGGCGGCGAGCCGATCCTGGAAGGCCTGACCGTTGAGGCCGACGGTGCCGCGCGCGAGCAGCCGGGCGAGCACCGTCGCCGCGCCGCGATGCGCCGGCGCCTCGACCGCGCGTCCACCCCCGAGGGTGGCCCGCAGGTGGACCAGCCCGACGGGAGAATACTGATGCAGCACCCGCACGCCGTTGCTCAAGGCGGTCGTGGTCGGAGGCACGTCGCTGAGCAGGGTTGTCGGGCCGTTCGCGACCGCGGCGGTCGGGTCGGGCGTGTCGGGGCTGAGGACCAGCCGGTTGAGACTGTCATCGCGCAGCCACCGGGCCGCGGCCATACGCAGCTCATCCGGGCCGATCGCCGCAATCGCGCTCTGGAACCGTTCGCCGTAGATCGGCACCCCCAGGGCCACCTCCCATGTCGCCAACTCCTCGCCGATGTCACGGGCCGTGGCCTGGCGCGCGGCGGCGCTGCGGCGCAGGCTCTGCTTGGCCGCCTGCAGACCGGCGTTGCCGGGTCCGCCGTTGAACAGCGCGCTGAGTACCTGCTGCACCGCGAGCCAGGCGTCGGCGCCGCGCTTGGGCAGCGGCTGATAGCTGATCGCGAGGTAGCCGGGGAACGCGCCGCGTTTGACGTTGCGTACCCAGAGGTCGGTCGCCAGCTGGCCCGACTCGAGCGCCTGGCGCAGCGGCGAGTGACGGGGGCTGTCGAGCAGCGCCGCGAGGACCTCGAGCGCAGGCTGATCCTCGTGCCCGGCGTGGGGCAGGCGCCAGGCGAAGACCCGCCGCTCCTCCGGTCGCGCCCAACTGCGGGCGGTCACCTGGGCCGCGTACTGCGGCGGTTCCTGCAGCTGCGGTTTGGGCTGCCAGCCGCCAGGCGGCAACGCGGAGAAAGCGCGCTCGACCTCGGCCTCGATCACGTTGGCCGAAACGTGACCGACGACGATCACCGTGATGTTGGGCGCGGTATAGCGCGCCGCCTGATAGGCGCGGATCTGTGCCAGCTGCAGCGTACGGGTCAGACGCGCCACGCCGGTGACCGGCAGCCGCGCCGGATGGCGCCGGTAGACCGCCATGTCGAGCAACCGCCGCTCCTCGGCCCGCAGATCGAGCCCCGCGGCGGACGCGAGCATCCGCTGCCGCTGCCGCTCGAGATCATCCTGGGTATAATCGCGATAGGCCAGCAGGCCCGCGAGCACATCGAGAGCTGAGGCGAATTGGGTATCGGTGGTGGTCAGACCGAAGGCGGTATGGTCGACGTGGGTCTGCCCGCGCAGATGATCGCCGACCCCATGGAGCAGGCGCTCGCCGATGTCGCGCCCACCGGCCATCGCCAGGCGCCGCAACAGATCGCTGACGCCGGTGCCGAGCAAGCCCTCTTCATGCAGCGGGGCCGCGCGGACCAGCACCTGAATGTCGACCACATGCGAGACCTGCCGATCCCGAACGATGAGCGTGATACCGGAATCCAACACCCGCCGCTGGACGCTCTGCGCCGGAAGCACACAGACACAGGTGGCCAACAGGATGAGGCCACACAGGCCACCTCGCAACCCGTTCCACCTACTTGCCCGACGCTCCTCCATCAGTGGGGACTCCTGGATACACCAGAATATGCCCCAGCCCCAATGCGCGCAATAGCAGGACCACCCAACCCTGACGGGGCCATCAGAGCTCGCGCAGCACCTTCGCACGGCAAGAATCGTCGTCAACGGGTCGGCCGACCGAGGGGTGGTTTTCTGCAAAAATGGGCCGGAGGGCGGAACCGGCATCGCGCAGCGATAGCCGGCCCCGGT
>JBEPXK010000456.1:0-3754 GCA_041641915.1 Planctomycetota bacterium | reverse complement strand
GACGACGAACAGCCGCGGCGTAGCGTGACCATCAGCATGCCCTACCGTTTGAGCGCCTACGAGATCACCACCGCCCAGTACGTGGCGATGCTCAACTGGGCGATTGATCCGGCGGGCGATGGCATCGCGGCGAATGCCGACGCGCTGATCGAGCTCGACGATGCGGCCGATCCGGGCGTGGTGCGCAATGTGGCCGCGGATCCGGATGGCGGCGGCACGTGGCAGCAGCGCGACCTGTTACAGCTCGACAGCCCCTACAGCCAGATCGCCTGGGAGACCGACCACTTCGGGGTGCGCGATCGCACCGGCCATCCCGACGGGGATTACGACAGTCGCGGCACGCATCCGGTGGTCATGGTCAGCTGGCACGGCAGCGTGTTCTATTGCTGGGCCCTGAACCGGCGCGCTGGCGGAACCAACCCGATCGACCTGAGCGACTGGGGTATCGATGCCGCGGCGGTCGGTTGGCGCTTGCCGACCGAGGCCGAATGGGAGCGCGCTGCGCGTGGTTTCGGCAGCAGCCGCTATCCCTGGGGCGATGACGTCGATCCGAGTCGGGCGAATTACGGCGAGCACAATCCCATCGGTTCCGAGATCCCCTATACCGTTGAGGTCGGCGGCTATCAGCCCAATGGCCTCGGCATCTACGACGTCAGCGGCAACGTGTGGGAGTGGTGCCACGACTGGTATGACGCCGGCGCCTACGGTAGCAGTGAAGGCAGCGGACCCGGCGCGGCGGTCACCGACCCCATCGGCCCGGGCATCGGCACCCGGCGCAGCGTGCGCGGCGGCGGGTGGATGTACCACGCCGTCGGTCAACGCTGCGCCCATCGCGGTCGGGCCGATCCGTCTGCGTTCAAACACAACGTCGGCTTCCGTCCGCTGTTGCGTCAGGAGACGCCCGAGGGGCCGGGTTGAGGGTGTTTTCCGCGCTCGACGCTTGCCGGCGCGGTAGAGGGCAACCGGTCCGTAGCACCCAGCCCGTCGACGTAGCGGCGACGCTCATCAAGCCGCGTTCCGGCGTGTCGAGCGGCCTGGCGTCGCACACAGTCGCGAGAATGTGATAGATCAAACACGCAAGTGACTCGCCCGGGTTCCCGCCGCGGTAGAATACCGGCAGGAGTCCGCCATGCAGATCCGTCCTACGTGCCAGCCAAGCTCGTTGCTCACCGTCCTGGCGCTGTTGTCACTGCTCGCGGCGCCGCTGGCAGGCGTGGATTTCGGCAGCCGCAGCGTGCCGTTGTTCGAGACGGCCGAGTGGTCCTTCACCGACACGAGCGTCAGCGGCGAACCCTTCTGGCACTACGGCACGGTGGTCTTCACCCACACCGCGACCGGTGCGCAGCGGACCACCACCACCTTCTACGATGGCGACGACAGCTGGCGTTTCCGTTTTTTCGCCACCCGGCGAGGCGAGTGGACCTTCGTGAGCACGGCTGCTGATCCCGACCAGGCTGGCCATACCGGTAGCGTGAACGTTGGCGATCCGGCCGCGGGCAAGCTCGGGCCGATCATCCCGCTCGGCGATCGCTACGTGCGACGCGATGGTGACGGCGGTCTGCGCGCCGCCTATCTGCAGGTGTTCCAGTACGGCTCCAGCTATGGCGACGAGAACAGCGCCTTGCCCGGCCTGCGGTTGACCAACTATGCGGCCATGAGCCAGAGCGACCGCGAGGCGCTGCTCACTGAGCATCTCGACGCCGCCGAGCAGCATGGCATGACCGGCATCTTCGTGTTGACCGACGGTTGGGCCGTGGGCGATACGGGGCTGCCGAACCTGGACCGCTTCCGGTTGTTCGACTGGTACATCGGTGAGATCTGGAAGCGGAACCTGCATCTGCACACCTGGATGTGGAGTGAGAACAACGACCTGGCTAGATGGGGCTCAAAGGAGCTGTACCGCTATATGGCCGCGCGGACCGGCCCCCTGGGCAGCTGGTCGGCCGATCGTACCTGGGATACCAGTGGGCCGGACGGCCACATCGCGCTGTCGATGGCCACCGGCTCCGATGCCTGGGCGGAGATGCTGACCGCCTACGCCAGCTGGCCCAAAATGGTGAGCGAACGCTCTGATTCCAATGCCTGGTTCGGATACGTCTCCAATGATATCCGGTTCGGCGATCTGTTCGCCAACCCCTCCATCGAGGGCTACCCCGCCGATCGTCCGCTGAGCCCGTATCATGTCACCCGATGGCTGTACGACGAATTACCGCATGGCAAGCCGCACTTCTATATGCGCCGGCATTGGCACCAGCGCAGCGGCGCGCTGACGACAGACAACACGGTGCAGGCCCTGTGGGAGTTCATGTTCGCCGGTGGTGCGGCCGATGACTGGGGTGTGGGCGGCGACAGCGACATGCCCTATCCCGGTTTCGAACGCATGGTGCACGTCAGGCGTTTTCTGCGCGATGCCCAGCGGTGGCGCCTCGATCTCGAGCCGGTCGACGGCAGCTCGAGCGCGCATATGCTGGCCAATGCGAGCCGCGAGCATGTGCTGCTCTATCAGCGCGGTACGGACAGCATCACCGTCGACCTCGGCGATGGTCCCAGCGGACTGCCGATCATCGCCCTCGATACCGAGTCGCTCACCTACGCCGAGATCGATCTCGGCACGATCGGCGGTGGCGAGCATACCATCGATCTGCCCGCGACCAGCAATTGGGCGGTTGCCATCGGCGACTTCGCAGATGAATACCGCGTGCGTCAGATCGACGCCGGCCCGGATCGCTTCATCAGGGATATCGATGGCGATGGTAGCGCCAGCGTGCAGTTGCTCGCCGCGCCGGACACCGGCATCACCGACGTCACCTGGAGCTGGTCCGGCGGCAGCGCCAGCGGCGCCGATGTCCAGTTGAGCCTGCCCATCGGCGAACATGCGATCACCTGCACGGGCGTGAACCCAGATGGTCCGGACGCCGTGGACACCGCCTACATCCGGGTGATCGACGAGGTCGAACCGGGTGTGCTATACATCGTCGGCGAATCGACCTGGTACGAGGCCGAGGATCTCACCATCGGCCCGGCGGTCGTTGCCGACAATTCGTGGCGCGTGAAGAGCGATGCGGACAAGGACGGCTCGCCGACCAGCGCCGGGCAATACCTCAACGGTCGTGGCAACAGCGGTGAGTACACGCCGTGGGCCGAGGCCCGGATCGCCAGCGTCACCATCGATATGGCTGTCGGTCGTTCGCTGAAGGTCTACGCGCGCACCTTCGGCGGTGGCGGTGAACAGGACCTGATGGTCGGCCTCGACGGGGACTTCCATGCCTATGGCGGCGCCTACGGCAGTTTCCGCCGGCCGTGGGCGTGGACCATCGTCGACGAGCCGCTGTTCATCCCCGCCGGCCGCCATGAGCTGCAATTCCGGCAGGCCCTGAACGCCGACCTCGATTGCTTTCATCTCGGCAACGAGGATCGCCTGCCATCGTCGACCGGCGGCTCCACGCCGGTGCTGACCGATGAGATCCTGCCTGCGGTCCTGCGCACCATCCTCATGCAGGACGTGGGGGATTGGTCCTGGGATTGCACCCCACCGGGGACCGTGATCGAGGGCGCCGGCACGGTGCGCTTTGAAGACCTCGACGCGGGCGTGGCCCATACCCTGGCGCCGGTGCAGGGCTCGGTGAACTGAACCCCGACCCCCCCGACCCCTTAGTGCCTCGATTGCTTGTGACAGCGACAATAAACAACGTTTTGAAAGAGGCGCTGTCACAAGCTGTCGAGGCACAGGGGGTTCGGGGGACGAAGTCCCCTG
>JBEPXK010000455.1:0-3759 GCA_041641915.1 Planctomycetota bacterium | reverse complement strand
CCGTAGGCCCCGCGCCACGGCAGGATCACCGCCAGGCCGGAGAGTGGCAGCGCGACGAGGCGCAAGGCCGCGAGCAGTGCCGCGGCCGGCATACGCTCGCGTTCGAAGTGGTCGTGGATGAACACCCCGAGCACGAACACCGCCAGCGTCGGCGCGGTGCGCCCGAGCATGCGCAGGGCCTCGAATACGAAGCCCGGGCGCCAGGGCAGCAGCCCCACGAGCAGCCCGGCCGCCGCCGCGAGCAGGATCGGGCTCAGGGCCACGCGCAGCAGCGAGCGGGCCGGACGCTCGGCCGCGGTGGCGTAGGCGAACAGCAGCTCGCTGCCGACCACGCCGACCACCCCCAGCAGCGTGGCGGCGGCGACCGGATCGGCCAGGGCGCGCTCGCCGTAGAATGCACGGAAGAAGGCGAGCCCGAAGAAGGCGTTGCTGCCGAAAACCACCGCGAGGCCGGCGAGCGCGAAACGCTCGCGACCGAGCAGGCCGGCCAGTCGCGCCAGACCGAGCAGCGTCAGCACCAGGGCGATCGGCGCGACCGATCCGATCGCGATCCACCAATGACGCGCACCGAACGCCATCGTCGCGGTCTCGACAAAGAACAACGCCGGCAGGGCGACGTGATAGATGTAGAGCGAGAGACCGCGACCACCGTCCTCGCCGATGGCGCCGCTGCGTCGGGCGACATACCCGGCGCAGGCGACCAGCAGCAGCGTGCCGAGACTGGCGAGCACCGACTCCACGCATCCCCCATGACCGCCGGGTACCGTGACCACGCTCGGCGAAGCGGGACACTCGGCATCCGGAACGGTAGCGTACACGCCTCACGGCGAAAGGCCGGCGGCGGCCACGCACCGGCCCGGTGTCGACCGCCGAGCGATCGGCGTCAGCCGTCGCGACTGACGAGCTTGTTGAAGCGGCTCGTCTCGCCGTCGCGCGTCTGTTCCTGATAGACCAGGGCCAATCGGCGGGCCTCGAAGCGCTCGAACCAGCTGTGCCAGTCGATTGGCTCGAGCTGCTCCCCACCGCTATAGCCAGGGAAATCCAGCTCGATGCCACCGGTGTCGCTGCCGTTCGAATCCAACACGGCCACCGGGGTGCCCTCGCGCCGCTCAGCCCAGCGCCGGATCGCGGCGTGATCGACGGTGACGGTGGAACGGTAGGGCAATGACTCGCGGCTGATGAGTTTGTTGAAATTGCTCGTCTCGCCGGAGGCGGTGTGGTCCTGGAAGACGAGGGCCAGATCGCGCTGATCGAAGCGCTCGAACCACAAGTCCCAATCGATCGGCTCGAGATTCGCATCATCCTGGTGATCGGCGAATGCGAGCTCGATACCGCCACTGTCCTTTCCGTCATCGTCGAGCAACGCTACAGGCTGGGCACCGCGTTCCCGGGCCCAGCCACGGATCTGGTCATGGTCGGTGGTCGTCTTGGCAGTGGCGCTCATGGCAGGTCCTTCCACATGTCTGAAGTTCGGACCAACCATAGACCGACACCCCGAGCGCTGCACCCACGTGAAGACCACGGTGTCCCCCTGACGCGGCGGAGCTACGGCGAGGTCAGCCGACGCGCGCGCCGACGCGTGCCAACAGCGGCGCCACCTCGGCATGCGACAGCCGGAAATCACCGATCCGCAACGGCGCCCTGCGCCCCGGCGGACCGCCGTGATGATCACTGCCCGCGCTGATGATCAGGTCCTCCGCCGTGGCCAGCTCGCGCAGTTGCTCCTGGAGCACGGCATCGCAACGCGGGTGCTTGAGCTCCAGACCGTCGAGCTTCCCGGTGTCCAACACCGCCCGGATGGCAGCCAGGTCGCCGAGATGTCCGGGATGAGCCAGCAGCGCGACGCCGCCAGCGGCGCGGATGGTCGCCGCCACCTCGGCCACCGGCGGCAGATGCGGCAGCGCGAGGCCGGCGATGGCCCTGTCGCCGAGCAGCTCGTCGAAGGCCTCGGCGAAATTGCGGACCACCGCCACGCGCACCAGCGCCCGGGCGATGTGGCTGCGGGTGATCACCCGCGCTGGCGGACAGCGGCAGGCGGCGAGCGGAATCGGACAGCGCCGCGTGGCCGCGACATGCGCGAGGATCCCCGCGGCGCGTCGCTCGCGCAGCTCCACGATCTCGCCGAGCAGGCGCTCCAGGTGTGGCTGCGCCGGATCGATGCCCAAGCCGAGGATATGCACCTCGCGCGCGCCAACCGAGGCGCTGATCTCCACCCCCGGCAGCAAGCCAGGCTCGCCACGCAGCCGGGCGTAGGCATCGACGCTGTCATGATCGGTCACCGACCATAACCGCAGCCCGCGCCGCCGCACCGCCGCGAGCACGGTCTGCGGGGTATCCCAGCCGTCGCTGCGGTCGGTGTGCAGATGCAGATCCAGGCGCACCACCCCAGCATGGGACCCGCGGCGCGCGGGCAAACCGCCGAGCCGCCGTGCCTGTACCGCCCGATGCGCAAGTGACCTCGGAGCAGAGACTTGGGCCATCGTGGAGTTGATCGCCACCGCGGCCGGTCTACCATCGCGGCCATGGACCGCAGCGACCGCGAGCGCATCGAGCGCGTTTGCCAGGTGCTGGATATCGCCCCGCGCGACCCGGCGCTGATCCTTCAGGGCATCACCCACAACAGCCATCTCGACCCCCAGGCCGACGACGAACAACGCCGGCGCGCGGCCAATGAGCGGCTCGAGTTCCTCGGCGACGCCTTGCTCGGCGCGGCGGCCGCCGCGCTGCTGTTTCGCCGTCACCCCCAGGCCGGGGAAGGCACGCTCAGCCGGCTGCGCGCACAACTGGTCAGTCGCCGCTGTCTGGCTCGGGGGATGGAGCACAGCGGTCTGCTCGCCTGCTGCCGCGTCGGGCCGAGCGTGCCCACACCGTGGCCCGATTCGGTCAAAGCCAACCTCGCCGAGGGCCTGCTCGGAGCGATCCATCTCGATCTCGGCTGGGACGCGCTGGCTCGCTGCGCCGAGGCCCTGATCGGTCCCTTCGCCGCTGCCGCGGCGGTGCAGACCGCCGCCGCAGACAGCAAGAACCGGCTCCAGGAGTGGTCGCTGGCCCACACCGGACAGCTGCCATCCTACCAGACCACCTGCAGCGGCGGCAGCGCGCATGCGCCCGAGTTCACCGCCACCGCCACCGCCGGCGACCATTACGCAACGGCGACCGGTACCAGCCGCCGGCGCGCCGAGGCCGCGGCGGCGGCCCGACTGCTCGCCGGGCTCGCTGCGAGCTAGCCCGGGATTTCGTCGCGAACGGGCGCAGCGTGCTGGTGCGTACGGTGCTTGGCCACCGAGGCCGACCGAGGGAAGTGCCGTGATGGCGGTGCGATGAGGCCTTGCCGCAGGAAGCTCATCAGGGATGCGGACCAGTGCTGTGCATGAATACACAGCTCCTTGCATGTTGATGCCGCACCGGCCGGCTATACCGTTCCGCCCATGCGTCTTGACGAAATCACCTCCAAACGCGAGCGGACCCTCAGTTTCGAATTCAGCCCGCCGCGAACCAAAACCGGCTGGACCAACTTCCGCAGCTGGGTCAAGCAACTCGCCGAGCTCGGTCCGGATTTCATGACCGTCACCTATGGCGCCGGCGGCACCACCCGCGATGGCACCCGCAAGGCGATCGAGATCATCAACGAGGTCACCACGATCCCGGCGGTCGCGCACCTCACCTGCGTCGGCCATACCCGCGACGAGATCAAGGCGCTGCTCGACGAATATTACGAGGCCGGGGTCAACAACGTGCTCGCGCTGCGCGGCGATCCCC
>JBEPXK010000454.1:0-3760 GCA_041641915.1 Planctomycetota bacterium | reverse complement strand
CCGATGGCGAGGTTGGCCTGATAGCCGGTGTTGTAACAGGCCATGAGGAACACCGGCACCAGCGCGATGAGCACCGTGGCCATGATCCGGCGCAGGTTCTGCGCATCGCGCACGTAGGGCGCGACCCGGGTCACCAGGGGCGGCTGATTCGACGGGGCCATCAGCCCTCCCTCGCGATGGTGTCGAGCACGTCGCGCAACGCCGCACCGTGCTCGCCCTTGCCCGGGTCGACGAAACTCAGCAGGGCGAGGTCCTCTTCGACCAGCCCCAGGGCACCGAGCTCCTCGGCCCGATCGAGGTCGCGTGCCTGCAGCGCGCGCAACAGCAGCGCCGGCAGGGTGCGATAGGGGCTGACCTGCTCGAACAGCTCGGTCGGCAGCAAGGTGCGCGGCGCACCGTGCAGGCTGGTGTCCAACGCCCGCGGACGCCGGGGCTGAAGCCAGGCGCCGAAGGTGCGCGCGATCGAGTAGCGCCGCGTCCCGCGTTCGAGCGCGCCGGTGGCACCGTGCTCCCCACCGCGCAGCTGCGCACAGACCTGACGGTGGTAGCGCCCGAGGAAGGCGATGTCCTCCGCGCCGTCGTCGGCGCGGCCGTCGAGCACCGAGCCGGCGATGACCCGATTCTCGCCGTCGAGCAGTTCGCCGTGGGCCAGGGCGCGCAGGTCGGCGCCCAGCGGCGCGCGCACCAGGTGCGGCCGGCGCACCTGTGGCCCCGCGATGCTGATCACCCGCTGGGTGTCGATGCGCCCGCTGCGGCACAAAGCGCCGATCGCCGCCGCGTCCTGGGCGTCGCAGTGCCAGGCCGTCCGCGAACGACCCACCGGCAGGATGCGCTCGATGTGCAGCCCCGGCAGCCCGGCGGGGTGCGGACCGGTGAAGGCGTGCAGGCTGACGCCCGCCTCCTCGGACCCGGCCGCGGCCAGCGGCGAATCGGGCCGCAGGCAGAGATGGACGGGGGCGAGGGTCGCGAGCGCGCGCAGGCCGGCGCCGAGATCCTCGACGCGTTCACGCAGCGCCACGGCCGGGTCGGCCGCCAGCGGCCGGGTGTCGATTGCGGTGACGAAGATCGCCGCCGGCGTGCTCTCGGGGGCGGGAACGGTGCCGAAGGGGCGCTGGCGCAGGGCCGCCCACTCACCGCTGCGCTGCAGCAGCGCGCGCACGGCATCGGCCGCGTAGCGCTCCAGCGGCTGGCAGTCGATCTGCTCGTCGGCGCCGTCGCTGTCGATGACCACGCTGTGCAGGGCGCGACGCTCGCCGCGCGCGACGGCCGCCACCGTGCCGCTGGCAGGAGCGGTGAACACCAGGCCCGGTACTTTGCGGTGCTCGAAGAGCGGGGTGCCGATGCGCACCGGTTCACCCGCCTTGATCCGCATCCGCGGCTTGAGCCCGAGGAAATCCGCCGCCAGCACCGCGACCCGCCCGGCGCGCGGGCCCGCCTCGATCGCGCTGTCGTCCACCGCGCCGGCGAGCGGCAGATCCAGGCCGCGGCGGACACGGTGGCGTCTGATGGTCGTTGCGGCCATGAAACCCCCGGGCGAAGCCAGACCTCGCCGCGGCCGAGCGTAATTCGCCCCCCGCGAACGAACAAGCGCTTGTCGCCCAAGCGCCGAGGGTGGACCACGCCGGATGCCGCATCATAGTAACACCCATGACGACCGTCGGCCTGCTCTTCGACACCGCCAACTGGGACCTCGACGCCATACGCGCGGCCCTGCCCGAGGTAACATTTGTTCCTTGTGACGACTGTCGCGACTGGGACGAGGCCACCTACGCCGAGCGTCTGCGCGATTTCGACGCCGTCGTGGGCAGCCGCGGCACCCCCCGTCTGCCCGACGCGCTGATCGGCAACCGCGGCCGGCTCAAGCTCTTTGCCTACTGCCACGGCTCGGTCCGGGCCTACATCGGCCAGGAGCTGATCGCCGATGGGCTGATCACCACCAACTGGGGCGACCAGGTCGCCGGGGTCGCCGAGGCGGCGATGTGTCTGGTCCTGGCCTGCCTCAAGCAGCTCAAGAACCTCGACCGCTTCATCCGTGCCGACTGGTCCGACGACCAGCGGATCTTCAGCGATTTCCCCGCCACCCTGATCGGGCGGGACGTGGGCCTCTACGGCTTCGGCCCCATAGGCCGCCACATGGCCCGCTTCCTCGAGCCCTACGGTGCGCATATCGCCATCCACGACCCCTACGCCGAAGACGTCCCCGCGCACATCCGCGTCTGCGAGACGCTCGAAGAGCTCTTCGCCACCTGTCAGGTGGTATCGATCCACTGCGGCCTCAACGACCAGACCGCCGGCAGCGTGAACAAGGATCTGCTCGCTCGCCTGCCCCAGGGCGGGGTGCTGGTCAACACCGCGCGCGGCAAGATCGTGGTCGAGCAGGACCTGGTCGCCGAGCTCCAAGCCGGCCGGCTGGTCGCCGGTCTCGATGTGATCGAAGACGAACGCCACTGGGCCCAATCGCCGGTCGCCGCCACCGACGCCTACCTTACCGGGCACGTGCTCTCCTCGGCCAAACGCAAGGACAAGCACCGGCCCAAACCGAAGCAGAAGCTCCAGCCCTTCGTGCTGCACAACCTCGCCGCGCTCGCCTCCGGCAGCGGCGAGTACATCAACGTGATCACGCCCGAGGCCTACGCCCTGAAGACCTGACCCGCATCCCTCCTCCGCTTGCTGCTGCAAGTGCCCCATCGCACTGCCACCACGGCACGTAACGACTCAAGGCCTTCGCCCCTACGGTCCATTCGCAGGTGGCTAGCCCTGCCCCTCTGGTTTTGAGGGGCCCTCAGAGCCGAAGGCGCGAGGGGGCAGCGCCCCCTCTGAAGGAAGCCCGCTCTGATGGCCGGTCCCATGCCGGTCGCAGCCAGCCCGACTGCAGCCCATGAGCTGTCACGCGGCCCGGCTCAGGCAACGAGCTGACGGGTAATCGCCGCCTGCAGGCGTTCGCGTGCATCGCGATAGACCAGGACGAACACCGCACCGCCTTCGCGCAGACCGAAGCGCTTCTGGAGCTCCGGTGCGCTCAGGCGTGGCGCGAAGGACATCACCCGCGCACGCTCGGCGCCGATCCGGCGCAGCTCGGCGCGCACCGCTTTGGCCTTCGCGCTCACCACCGCCTCCACCGTGTACCAGCGCACCCCCGTCGCCTCGCTCGCCGCGCCCGCGCTGAGCAACCGACCCGGAGCGTCGAGCAGGCTCGCGCCGCACTGCGCGGCCAACTGCGCCTGCAGGCCCGCCTTGGCGATGGCCGGATCCGGAACCCCGATCACCGCCCCCGGCGTAGCCGCCCGCTGCGGGTCAGCCGGATCGCCTGCCGCCACCGCCCGCAACGACCGGCCCGAGGCGTCGACCACCACCGCCTCCAGCTGCAGCGGTTGCGGCCGCGGCGTGACCACCGCCAGCACCTCGCGGCATTCCCCGCGCCAGCTGACCACGATCAATCGGCTCAGCCCGGGCAGCGCCTCGGGCACGGCCGCGAGACGACAGCCGGGGGCGAGCTTGGCCATCACGCCGCGCGCGCAGGCGCGCAGCGCTGGCCAGCAGGCGGGCAGGTCGGGCGAGCCCGCGCCCGGATCGCAGACCCGCTTCCCCGCTACCCGGCGGTCGGGATCGACCAGCAGCCAGTCCCAGCTGCCGGCCCGCTGCTCGGCCAACCAAGCGCACGCATCGCGTTGCTGCACCGACACCGCCGCCGCGTGACAGCGGCAATCGTGATCGGCGAGACGCGCGAGGACCGGGTCCTGCTCGCAGCCGATGGACTGCG
>JBEPXK010000453.1:0-3762 GCA_041641915.1 Planctomycetota bacterium | reverse complement strand
TCAAGGTGATGCAGCGCGAACACATCGGCAGCTGGCGGCAGAGCGCGGATGTCGAGCGCGAGCTCGATGCGTGGTTGCGGGAGTACGTCGCCAGCGTCGACGACCCGGCGCCGAGCGTGCGCGCGCAGCGGCCGCTGCGCGCGGCCAGGGTACGCGTTGAGCCGACCCCCGGCGAGGGTGGGTGGTATCGCGTGGCGCTGAGCGTGCGGCCGCACTTCCGGTATCTCGGGGTCCCGTTCGATCTGAGCGTGATCGGCAGGTTGGAGGTGTCATGAGCGATGCGCAGCTTCCCGCGGCCGGCCTGCTGGCACGGATGGCCGCGACGGCCGCACGGCGTGCGCCACCGGGGTGGGACCGGGCGACGTTGACGCAATCGGTGGTGGCCAACGTGCGCCGCATGCTCGAGACCCGCCTGGGCAGCGCGCGCTGCCAGCCGGACTTCGGCACGCCGGCGAGCGCAGAGTTGGCGTACGGCTACCCCGCCGCGGCCGACCGGTTCCGCGGCGCGCTGGCGCGCTGCCTGGCCCGTTACGAACCGCGGCTGCAGAACCCGCGCGTCGCTTTCGTCGAGACGCCCGGCCACGAACTCGTCGCGCATCTGCGCATCAGCGGTTTGCTGCAGGTCGACGCGGTCAAGAGCATCATGAGCATCGAGGTCGCCATCGACGGGGCGGGGCACCTGGAGGTGCGGGGGTGAGAGCGTGACGCTGAACAGTTACTACGATGAGGAATTGCGGTACCTGCGCGAGCTGGGGCGCGATTTCGCTCGTGAGCGCCCCGAAGCGGCGTCGTTCCTCGAATCGCCGGCGGTCGACCCCGACGTCGAACGTCTGCTGGAGGGCGTGGCCTTCCTCTGCGCCGACATCCGTCGCCGTCTCGACGCGGACCTGCCCGAGTACACCCAGGCCCTGATCGCCAATCTGTGGCCGCACCTGCTCTACCCCGTGCCGGCGGCGACGATCCTGCGTTTCCGCCCGGAGGACGACGAGGGTATCACCGAGAGCGTGACGGTCAGCGCGGGTAGCCTCGTCGACTCGGTCCCCGTCGCGGGCACGCCGTGCACCTTTCGCACGACCGAGGACTGCGTGGTGCGCCCGCTGCGCGCGGTGCGCACGCAGCTGCAGCGCACGCATCCGGCCGCGCTCACGCTCGACCTGGAATGCCTGCCCGGCGCGACCATGGCGGGCGCGGGGGTCGCTCCGTTGCGGTTGTTCCTGGGCGCCGCCGCGGGTATCGGGCGCGAGCTGCTGTTCCTGCTGCGCGAGCGGTGCACGGCCATCGAGATCCATGGCGACGACGCCGCGCACGCGCCGCTGCGCCTCGACCGGCGCGCCCTGGGCGCGGTCGGCCTGGGGCGCGATGCCGCGCTGGTGCCGTATCCCGACCGCTGTTTCGACGGCCTGCGGCTGATGCATGAGTATTTCTGCTTTCCGGACAAGTTCTGCGCCGTCGAGCTGGCGGATTGGAATCGTGATGGCGCGTTCGCAGCCGCGACGCGCCTGGAAGTCGTGTTCATCCTCGAGGATCTGCGCGATGACTTCCCCCAGGTTCCGGCCGACGCGATCCAGGTGAACTGCGTGCCGGCGGTCAACCTGTTCGAACGCGGCGCCGACCCGGTACGGCCGACGCCGGAGCGGAGCCGCTTTCCCCTTCGCCCCAGCGGCGACCCCGCTGCGTACGAGGCCCACAGCATTCGCTCCATCAACGGCACGGTTCGTGGACAGGCGACGCCGAATGGGTATCTGCCGGTGTTCTCGCCGTCGCGTTTTGGCAGCGATGTGCGTAATTTCTATCAGGAATACCGCGCGCCGGTGGGCGACGGGCAGCGGACCGGGATCGAGCTGGCCTTCGTCCGCGCCGAGCCGGAGGCCGACGAGACGCTGTCGATCGATCTGTGGTGTACCAACCACGTCCTGCCCCAGCGGCTGGCTCCCGGCGATATCGCCACCGCCAACCCGGCCAACCCCGGCCTGCCGCCGGTGACCAACCTGTTCGCTCCGTCGAAACCGCTGCCGCCGGCCGCGCTCGATGACGCCGGTTGGGCCTTCATCGGGCAGCTGTCCCTCGACAGCACCTCCTTCGCATCCCTCGGCGCGTTGCGCGGGCTGATCGATCTCAACGACCTGCGTGCGCGCCTCGACCGGCAGGCGGGCCAAGCGCACCGACGCCTGATCGAGGCGCTTCTCGGCGTCGAGACGCAGACGGTCACGCGCCTGATCGATGGCCTGGGCGTGCGCGGAACGCAGTATGTGCTCACGGTCGACGAGACGGGTTTCGGCGGACCGGGCGCGGTGCACCTCTTCGCGTCGGTGTTGCGGGAGTTCATCGCCCAATCCGCGAGCGTGAACAGTTTCACCCAGCTGCAGGTGGTCGGTCGCGACGGAACGGTGGTACACGCGTTCGCCCCGCGCTTCGGCCGTAAGGCGATGCTATGACGGCCGGGGACCGACGGGGCTGGGGGGTGTTGCGCGAGCCGGAGCGCTACGAGCTGTTCGCGGCCATCGCCGCGATCGAGCACGCCCACCCCGAGCGCACCCGCCTGGGCGCTGGTGGCCCGGCCGACGACGAGGTGGTGCGGTTGTGCGGCGACATCTCCTGCGCCTTTGCGCCGAGCGCGGTCACGGCCGTGGCGGCGGAGGAGACGCCGAACGGCGCGGTGCGCTACCGCCTGCAGACGGCGGCGGCGGGGCTGCTCGGCGCCGGTTCGCCACTGCCGCGCTATCTCGCCGCGGCGCTGGGGGCGCTCGAGGAGGCTTACGGCACCGATATCCCGCGACGGTTCCTCGAGTTGATCGAGCATCGCCTGCTCGCGCTGCTCTACCGCGGATGGCGCACCCGTCGCCTCGCGATCGATTACGCCACCGCTGGTGGAGACGTCCACTCGCGTCGCTTGCTGCGCATGCTCGGCCTGGAGCAGCCGCTCGCAGATGCACCCCGGCCCTGGCTGTTGCGCTACGCCGGCCTGCTCGCGCGCCAGCCCCGCTCGGCGAGCGTACTCGAGGGGGTATTGCGCGACTGGTTCGCCCCGCTGCCGATCGCGGTGGTCGAATGCGTGCGCTCGCGTGAGCCGGTCGGCGCGTGCGATCGTCTGGTGCTGGGGCGGCGCAACCACGCGCTCGGGCGGCAGACGGTCGTGGGCGCGAGCAGTCCGGCGATCAGCACCACCTTCGCCGTGCGCGTGGGCCCGGTGGGTCCGGAGCAGCTCGCCGCCTTCCTGCCGGGCGGGGCGGGGCGCCGGGCGGTGGCAGAACTCGTCGGCGTGGTCGTCGGCCGTCGGCTGAGTTGTCGGCTGACGTTGGTGGTGCGCGCCGACGCGACGGTACCGGTGCGGCTGGACCGCCCGGGCCACCGTCTGGGATACAGCAGCAGCCTCGGCGTGCGCGACCGGGACCATGCGTGCACCTTCGCCTTGTAGTCGGCGTGCCCGCACAGCGGCGTGATCGCCGCTGATCGAGGCGCGCCCCCGGTCGTCCTGCTTCGCGCAGATGGCCGGCGCGTGGATTGACCGTGGCGCGATCGCCGGGTGCGGCTTATTGTTGGGGGCATGGGAGCAGGTCATGGCGATTGATTTCAAATACAAGCTGCTCGATGCGGACGGCAAGCAGACCGGCCTGCGGAGCCTCAGCGGGTCGGTTGACGACAAGCAGCTGGTGCTCGACGGCGAGGCGGTCCCGCTGGTGGCGGTGCGTGGCGCGTTGCGCCGCTTCGACCGGCTGGTGATCCAGTTACTGCAGGAGGGCGGCGAGGTCGCGGCGCTGGCGA
>JBEPXK010000452.1:0-3769 GCA_041641915.1 Planctomycetota bacterium | reverse complement strand
GACGAGCTCGAAGGTGAAGAGGAAGACGGCGAGGGCGTTGATGAACGCGTCGCCGGCATGAGCGCCTGGGGCATCAGCGTGGTCGTCCACGCCTTGATCCTGCTCATCGTCGGCACCGTCTACTTCGTCAATGAGATCACCGAGAAACCCCCGATCAACCTGACCAAGATCGAGCCGCCACCGAAGAAGGAGCAAGAGCGCGAGGAGCGCGACGTCGTCAAGCCGGAACAGACGGCCAACATCGACGCCGACATCCCGGTCGAGGAGCCGATGGTGACCCAGCTCGACCTGCCGGTCGAGGAGGTCCAGACCGAGGATCCGGTCGAGATGGAGAACAAGGCGCGCGGTCGCGAAGAGGCGGTGAGCTCGTCCGAGATGGCCTCCAGCGGCGCATTCATGGCCATCGGTGCCGGCGGCGGCGCCGCGGGCGCGTTCGGCAATCGCAACGGTGGTGGCCGCCGGCGCGCGGTCGGCCGCTACGGCGGCAGCCGGGCGTCTGAGAGCGCGGTCGAAGCGGCGCTGAAGTGGTTCGCGATCCATCAGTCGCCCAACGGCCAGTGGGACGTCGACGCCTATCCGGCCAACTGCGATGAGGGCGGCCAGCTCTGCGAGCCCGGCCGCGGTCATACCGGCAAGGACGGCGATACCGCCTGTTCTGGTTACGCCCTGCTCTGCTACCTCGGCGCGGGCTATGACCACAAGCACATGAGCAAGTGGCGCAAGGTGGTCAAGGCGGGCATCGAGTGGCTGGTCGCGGCCCAGAACGCCGACGGCAGCTGGGGTCGCAACTACGAGAATGGCATCTGCGCCATGGCGCTCGCCGAGGCCTTCGCCCTCTCTGGCGACGCCGCGCTGCGCGAGCCGGCCCAGAAGGCCATCGACTACATCATCTCGGTCCAGGCCAAGGATGGCCCGGAGGACAGCGGCTACGCCGGGCTCGGCTGGGACTACAAGCGTCCGAACCTGACCCGGATGGACAGCTCGGTCTCGGGTTGGTGTGTCATGGCGCTCAAGAGCGCCAAGGCAGGCGGCCTCGACACCAAGGGCGCGCTCGAAGGCTGTAAGAAGTGGCTCGAGGGCGCGTGGAAGTGCTGCAACCCGAACTGGGAATCGCTCGACCCCTACGGCAAGAGCTACTTCCCATACACCTGGAACAAGACCGCCGGAACCTTCGAGCACACCCGCCTGCCCTGTGTGGGTCTGTTGGCCGCAGTCTTCCTCGGCTATCGTCAGGGTGACATCATCCTCGAGACCCTGGCCAACACCGCGGTCGAGGAGCAGATGCCCGCCGGGTATCCCTGCAACACCTACTGGATGTACTACAACACGCTCGGCGTGTTCCAGGTCGGCGGCGAACGGTGGGAGAAGTGGAATGCCAGCGTCCGCGACATGCTGGTCCAGGCACAGCGGCGTGACCCGCCCTGCTTCGATGGCAGCTGGGATTTCGAGGGCACCAAGTTCCACGGCCACGAGACCGGCCGTCTGCTCTCCACCGCCTACTGCTGCCTGAGCCTTGAGGTCTACTACCGCTACCTGCCCATCGCCGCGGGCAAGTAGTCAGACAGGAAGATATCCGAGCAGGTGCCCTGACACCTGCAGGTGGGGTGGTCGGGCCCGTCCGCGAGGACGGGCCCGTTTTTTGTGTGCACCAGGCCATGGCGCGAAGCGCCATGGCCTGGTGCTTCGAACTGCTGTTCGCTGTTCGCTGTTCGCTGCTCGCTGCTCGCTGTTCGCTGTTCGCGTTGCCCACGCGAAACGTCGAGGAACCCCATTAATTCTGTGGAGCCAGGCGTGGCGCTGTGTCGTGGCCAGCGGGCGCGGTCCTGGATGGCCCGTTGATGGCGCGGGGTCGGATGATGGATGCGCAACGGGGCGGGGCGGTGCCGGTTCACTGGTAATTGCGCAGTGGTTCCGCGTGCGGCGATGGGCGGTGAACCGTCTGCGATACCTGGCGTTGATAACCATGGAAGCACGGACCCTGCAAGGAGCATGTCATGAATATCCATCGCGATGCGTCGGGGTCCCCGGCCGCCGAACCGGAACCCGATCTCGAGCTCGAGGACGAGACGCTTGGCGTCGATGAGCGCGTTTCCGGCCTCGGCGCCTGGGGAGTGAGCATCGTCGCGCACGCCCTGATCCTGTTGGTGATCGGGACCATCGTCATCGCCGGGCAGCTGGTCAACGAGCGACCGCCGGTCGAGTTGGTGACCATGCCGCCGCCGCCGCCGCAGCCGGAGCGCGAGCCGGAGCGCCGCGTGCTCCGGGACCCCGAGCACGTCACGATCACGGCCGAGGAGCAGGTCGATGAGCCGCTGGTCGAGGTGTTCGAGTTGCCGCCGGAAGAGCCGGAGAGCGAGGAGCCGGCGGAATCCGAGCAGCCGGTGCGTGGCCGGGAAGATGCGGTCAGCCGGGTGGAGATGGCCTCCACGGCGATGATGATGACCATGGGTGTCGGCCCCGGCGCCGCAGGTGCTTTCGGTCATCGTACGGGCGGTGGGCGGCGGTACCGTGCGGGCGCCTACGGCGGCAGCCAGGCATCGGAGAGTGCGGTGGAGGCGGCGCTGAAATGGTTCGCGATCCACCAGTCGCCCAACGGTCAGTGGGATGTCGACGCCTACCCCAACAACTGTCAACGCGAGGGTCAGCGCTGCGAGCCCGGGCGCGGGCACGTCGGCCCCGGTGCCGACGCCGCCTGCACCGGCTATGCCCTGCTGTGCTATCTCGGCGCGGGCTACGATCATCTGCACATGAGCCGCTGGCGCCAGGTGGTCAAAGGCGGTATCGAGTGGCTGGTCGCGAGCCAGCAGGCCGATGGTGGTTGGGGGCGTAATTACGAGAATGGCGTCTGCGCGATGGCGCTGGCCGAGGCCTACGGCCTTTCGGGCGACGCCGCCCTGCGCGAACCGGCCCAGCGGGCGGCCGACCATCTGATTGCATTGCAGGCCAAGGACGGCCCTGCGGACAGCGGCTACGCCGGCCTCGGCTGGGACTACAAGCGCCCGAACCCGAACCGGATCGACAGCTCGGTCTCGGGGTGGTGCGTGATGGCGCTCAAGAGCGCCAAGGCGGCAGGCCTCGACACGAAGGGCTCGCTCGAGGGCTGCAAACGCTGGCTCGAAGGGGCCTGGAGGAGCTGCAATCCGGAGTGGGAGACCCTGACCCAATACGATCGCAGCTATTTCCCCTACACATGGAACGCCAGCGCCGACACCTTCGAGCATCAGCGTCTGCCCTGCGTCGGGCTGCTGGCGGCCGTCTTCCTCGGCCATCGCCGCGGCGACGTGTTGCTCGAAAGCCTGGCCAATACCGTGGTCGAGGAGCAGTTGCCCGCGGGCTATCCCTGCAACACCTACTGGCTCTATTACAACACGCTGGGCATTTTCCAGGTCGGCGGCGAGCGCTGGGAGCGTTGGAACGAGCAGGTGCGCGACATGCTCGTCGGGGCCCAACGCAACGAGGGGGGCTGCTTCGATGGCAGCTGGGATTTCGCGGGGACCAGATTCCACGGCCATGAGACCGGGCGGCTGCTGTCCACGGCCTACTGCTGCCTGAGCCTCGAGGTCTATTATCGCTACCTGCCGATGGCGCTGGACGTTCGCGCCCATTAGCAGCGGTCCTTGACGGCGTGCGGCTGCGAGTCGCTGCGCGCAGAAAGGTGGGCCGGAGCCCTATGCTCGCAACCCTTGGGTTGTGGGCGGAGGCCCACCTTGGTCCCTAGCTCGCTTACATCATCGACGTTTTCGCAGACGAAAACTCAGGCGATGATGTA
>JBEPXK010000451.1:0-3776 GCA_041641915.1 Planctomycetota bacterium | reverse complement strand
CGCTGAGCGCGAAGGCCTGCTGCTCGCCCCAGGTCCCGGGGCGCAGATGCCAGGAATAGGCAACCTGCTGATCCTCCTGGCACGCGGCGTGGTCGTGGATCACCAGCAACCCGCGATCGTCCGCTGGATCGCAGTCGAGGACCACCTCGCGGCGCCAGGCGCGCTGGTTCCAGATGGTGAAGCCATCGCCGCCGGTGATCTGGGCGCGGAAGCCGTTCTGCCAGGCGGCCAGCGCGGTGATCGCACCGCGCTTGTACTTGCTCGGCGCCTCGTCGTCGACCCGCAGACTGGTGAACACGCCCTGTTTGCCCGCCTTACCCGGACCGCGAATGAAGGCGGCGTCTGCCGCGAGCAGGCTGAGCCCGCCGACCTCGAAGGTCCGCCAACCGAGCCGGTGGAGCACGGTGTCGGCGACCAGGCTCATCAGCACGTCGCCGCCATCGCGCCACCCGTCGCGGAAGAAGATGCCACCGCGGTCGTCCTGCACCAAAGACGGGTAGCTACCGGTCGGATCGCGCGCCGGCGTCCCCGGCGGATAGTAGAGCAGGGCCCAGGTGGTGCCGGCGCGTTGGGAGTCGAACCGCTGCCGCCTATCGTAGCTGGAGGCGATGCCGATGTGGCGGTCGTACCACCAGCGATAGAACGGCCGCTGGGCCTCCGGCACGAAAGCCCAGTTGAGGCTCGCCCAGCCCTCGCTGTAGTTGCCGAGGCTGTCGACGCCGGTGGTCACGAAACGCCGATACGGCGGTTGGAAGGAACGCGTGTAGAGGTTCAGTCGCCAGAAGGCGTGCCGGGTGTATTCGCGACGGAGCCGATCGTCGCCCATGCTCGCGGCGCAGAGCACCGCCGGAGCGAGGAAACTACCGCCATATGCCTGATAGCCCATACCCTCGGGAGTCAGCCCCAGGTCGCCGTAGGTGTTGCGCATGTGGGTCAAGAGCTCCCGGACCAGGTACCCCGTCCGTTCCTGCTCCCGGGCCGCGACGCCGTCGAGGGCCAGGCGCATCACCAACTCGGCCCCCCGGCACACGGCGACCCAGTTGCTCGTACGCCCGTGACCCAGCGGCCCCTTGATCGTGAGCATACCGTCGGTGGCCAGGCGCAACCAATCCGCCACCTGCGCGCGCTGATCCGGTGTCCACCATTCCCGGGCCCAGTCCCAGGCCAGGGCCATGCCCAGCCCGGTCATCGCCCGCGACAAACCCGAACCACGATCTGGCCGGCGTTCGTTGCCGGATGCGTACATCGCCGCGACCGCGGCATGCGCCTTGGCCGCCAGCGCGATGGCGGCCGGCCGATCGACCTGGAGCCGAGCGAGGAAGGCCGCCTCACGCGCCAGCCAGGACAGGCGATAGCCCCGCGGCGAACCACCGTCGTCGTAGGCGGCGCAGGCGCCATCCGGCTCGCTGCGCGTCACCCGCGCGCGCAGCGCGGCGAGCGCCTCGGCGTGATGGCTTGCGGGCACCGCCGCCGCCGCGCGCACGGCGGCAAAGCGCTCGCTGTCGGCGACGAGGCGCGGTGCGACAGCTTCGGCCGCCCCCAGCGGTGCGACCGGGCCCAGGACGCTGGTCGCCAGCACGGCCCACAGCAGGCCTCGGCGGTAAGCGAATCGGTCGAACATGGGTATGTGTACTGGCTCGGCTCCCGCCCGTTTCCTTCGACCGTGGCCACAGGGGCCCCGTGCCTGCGCTGCCACACACCACCGGCCCACGACCGCACCCTGGAACGCCGGCGATGCGCCCGCCGGCGTTCGATTCGAACACCACCTTCTTCCCGTCGAAGCCGACGGTCCGTTCGCCGCTGGTGAGCGTGGCGTCCAGGCCGTGGCCTGCGATCGCGACCGGCGGGGCGTCGCCGCGCTGGAGGGTGGGGTTCTGCCGCTCCGGCGCCCGGCCTCAGCCCAGCGCGTCGACCGCAGCGCGGATGGCGGCGATATGCGCGGGGGTGGTGCCGCAACAGCCGCCGACGATGCTCGCCCCGGCCTCGACCAGCTGGGCGACCCGCGCCGCCATCGCCTCGGGCCCCATGCGGAACACGGTCTGCCCGTCGACGATCTCGGGCATACCGGCATTGGCATTGAACAGCAGCGGCGCGTCGGTGACCGCGCGCATCTGGGCGGCGATCGGGATCATCGCATCGATGCCGTTGCCGCAATTCGAGCCGATCACATCGGCGCCGGCTTCGCGCAGCGCGATCGCCGCCTGCTCCGGCGTCACCCCCATCATGGTGTGGTAGCCGGTGGGGCTGTGCTCGAAGGTCATGCTCGCGCTCACGTCGATATCGGCAGCGATGGCCTTGGCCGCCCGCACCGCGCAGCAGGCCTCCTCGAGCGCGCTCATCGTCTCGACGCAGACCACGCGGACACCCGCCCCGACCAGCGCGCCGATCTGTTCGGCGAAGATCGTCTCCATATCGGTCGCGGTGATCGTTCCCAGCGGTTCCATGAACTCGCCGGTAGGACCGATCGAAGCGCCAACGATCGCCCCCGCGGCGCCCGCGAGGCTGTTGGCGGCTGCGGCGGCGTTGAACTCGACCACCCGGTCAGCCAGACCCATCTTCTCCAGCTTCGGCCGCGAACCGCCGAAGGAGTTGGTCAGCACCAGATCCGCGCCGGCCCCGGCATAGTCGCCCGCGACCGCGCGCACCGCATCGGGATGCGAGACGTTCCATTCCTCGGGGCAATCCGCCGGGCCCATGCCCTTGGCGTGCAGCATGGTGCCCCAGGCACCATCGGCCACCAGCACCTGCCCGGTGGCGAGTCTCTCGCGCAGCTGTCCCATCGCCGGTCTCCTCGGCCTGCGGGTATGCGCGCCGGACACGGCGGCGCAACCGACGATCGCCAAGGTCGGCTAGCGACCGGGACGGGATCGGCCTGCCCACCCCAGGAGGCGGTCACGCCGACGATCCGGCCGTCGGGCATGGCGAAAACGCGTTCGAAGCTCTGCGCGTCCCGCTGATCGCCCCAGGCCTTGGCCGTGGCCGCAGCCGGGTCGGCGCCATCGCGCCTCAGCCGTCGGCCTCCGGAGCATCCAGGAAAACAACCACGGTATCCAGGGGGCGCATGAGCGTATCGATGCTGTGGACGGCGGCTTCGACCAGATAGACGATGCTGCCACCCTGGCGGGCCTCGATGACGGTGTCGCGTTGACCCGCGGGCCCGATGAGGCTGATGCGGATCCGCCGCAACGGGGGCATGACCACGCTGCCCGGCGTGCCGCCGTGAGCGCCAGAGCCCTGCCAATTGGCGGGGTCGTCGCCGTAGGCGGTGATGGCGATGCGCTCCAGGCTCGGGCCGTCGCCATCGGGTGCGCTCGGCCAGGCGCCCTCGTCGTCGTAGTCGACCCGGTCGACCACGATACGCGGTACGACCTCGACGCCGTCGACCTCCTCCGGCTCGCCCGGGCGCTGCAGTTCGAGATCCTCGCCGCCGTTGGACAGCTTGCCGTCGAAGGGACCATAGATCGGGACCGCGGCGCTGATGCCGTAACGGCTACGGAAATCGGCCGGTGCCTCGGCCACCAGCAACGCGACGCCGCTGGCCGGCACGACGGCGCCGGCGGGGAATTCATAGGACGCCCCTTCCATCCGCCAACCGTTGCCGTGCTCAGCGTCGTCGAGCGCGACTGCGGTGCCGGTGATGTTGGTCAGCTCGATCCATTCGGGTTCGCCGTCAACGGGGTGGTACATGATCTCGCTGATCACCACCGGACCGATCGCCGGGTCGCCGTTGGCCGCGCCAAGCGTCCTCGCGCTCTGGGCCACGAAGTGCTCATCGC
>JBEPXK010000450.1:0-3776 GCA_041641915.1 Planctomycetota bacterium | reverse complement strand
TGCGTGCCGACAAGATCAGCGTCGTTGACGTAGGCGTGGTAGAGCACCTGATCCGTGGACAGCTGGTTCTGCAATTTCTCGACGACCACCCCCTCCCCGATGATGTTGTGGGTGACGGCGATGCCGGCGATCTCTTCGAACGCCTGGGCCAGGACCTCGGCTTCCCAGGTATGGGTCGCGATCTGTTCAGCACAGGTACGTATCTCCATGCCAGCGTAGGGTGCGGCGGCTTCGGCGAACCAATTCAACTCGGCCCGGCGTTGGGCCTCGTCCAGGGCGCTGGGCGCGAACGCGGCGACCCACTTGTCGATGGCCGCCTCGTCGGCGGCGTGGAGGCCGCAAGCCAGGGCAAGGGCCGTGGTGGCGACGCGCAAGAGAGGGGTGATATGCATGGCATCCTCGGGATTACAGGTGATCGGGCGATTTCAGTGCGAAAGAAAGAGGCAAGCGAAAGGTGCGTATCGCCATCAGCCCCAGCGCAGGACTACAGCCGCCCAACAGCCGGCGAAGGCGAGAGGGACCCAGCCGGGGCTGTCGGGAGCGATCGCCAGCCACAGAAAGAAGCTGGCCACCAGGCCGGTGATGGTGAGGAAAATGCGATCGCCGCGGGTGGTGGCCATCGGCAACCAACCCCTGCGCGGATAGGAGGGGACGCGGGCATCGAGCAGCGAAAGCACGGCGAGCAGACCGAACAGGGCAGCGAAGCCGATGGCACTGGGAGCCGTCCAGTACATCCAAGAGAAATCCATCACACCCGCCCCATGGCGAAGCCTTTGGCTATGTAATTACGGATGAAGAAAACCATGAGCATGCCTGGAATCATGGTCAGCACGCCGGCCGCGGTGAACACACCCCAATCCCAGCCCTCGGCCCCACAGCAGGTGGTGAGCTTGACAACGATCGGCATGGTCGCCTCTTCGGTCAGGCTTTTGGCCAGGAGCAGCTCGGTCCAACTGAACAGGAAACAGAAGAAGGCCGCCACGCCGATCCCAGGCTTGATCAGGGGCAAAAACACCTTGCGGAAGAAGCGGCCGAAACCCATGCCGTCGATGAAGGCGGTCTCGTCGAGCTCCTTGGGAATACCCGACATGAAGCCTTCGAGGATCCAGATTGCCAGCGGCAGGTTGAACAGGCAGTGGGCCAGGGCCACGGCCCAGTGGGTGTCGTAGATGCCGATCGATGAGTAGAGCGCGATCATCGGCGTCATGAACACCGCACCTGGGGCCATACGGTTGGTCAGCAACCAGAAGAACAGGTGCTTGTCACCGCGGAAACGCCAGCGTGAGAAGGCGTAGGCCGCCGGCACCGCGGCGATAACGCACAGGGCGACGTTGAGGCCGACGTAGAGGAAGGAGTTGAAAAAGGAACCGAGCCAATCACCGCTGCCAAGGATCGCGGCGTAGTTGGCGAGGGTAATATCGTGCGGCACCAGACCGCGGCTTCCGCTGTCCTGGATCTCCGTATTGGTCTTCAAGGAGCAGTTGACCATCCAGTAGAGCGGCAACAGCAGGAACAGGAAGAAGCCCCACAGAACCAGCAGGCGCTTCCCCCGCCCCAGGGCGATGAGCGGAGCCCGAGCGGCGCGATGCGTCACCCGCACCAGGCGCGAGGTCATGCCGGTATGCGCCGGCGCCGGCGCCGGGAGGGCGATACGGTCGCTGCTGGCGTTCATAGCGCGGGCTTCTCCCGAGTCAGGTTCTGCATGATGGTGAACAGCACATAGCACAGCATGATCACGATGAAGAGGTAGATCATGGACACGGCCGCCAGGAGCCCCTTGCTGTCCTTGAGGTTGTTGACGAAGAAGCTCATGAAAGTGGTGGTCGAACCGGGCCCGCCGCCGGTGAGGATGGCCGGTTCGGTGTAGATGTTGAACGAGTCGATGGTACGCAGCAGCACCGCCAGAATGAGCACGTAGCGCAGCCGTGGCAAGATCACATGGCGGAAAGTAGCCCACCGCGAGGCGCCATCGATCTCGGCGGCGCGGAAGTACGGCTCCGGTATGGTCTTCAGTCCCGCATAACAGAGGAAGACCACCAGCGGCGTCCAATGCCACACGTCCATCGCCACGGTGGTCCACCATGCATCGACCGGGGAGGTGGCCGGCTGGTATTCGTAGCCGAAGATAGCGAAAACAGGCGCGAGCAGCCCGATGTCGGACCGGGTAAACACACGCCACACCATGCCGACGATATTCCAGGGGATCAGCAGCGGAATCCCGAGCAGGACCAGGCTGGCAGTGGTGCCCCAACTGCTACGGGGCAGACACAGGGCCACAGCCAGGCCAAGGGGGATTTCGATCGCCAGGATGAGGAAGGTGAACAGGAACTGGCGACCGATGGCGTCACCGAATTCGCTCGCTTTGGACGTCTCGACCTCGGCCATCTCGGCTTCGCCTTCGGCGATCCATGCCGCCCATTCCGGATCCAGTTCCTCCTCTGCGGCCGGAGCGGCTGCGGGATCCTCTTCAGCGGGCACATGAAGAACATCACGGTAATTGTCGAGTCCGACATATTCGGCTTCGCGGACGCCAGGAATCAGGTTGTGCAGAGAGTAATTGACGACCGTCATCAAGGGGATGAAGGCATTCATCGCGACCAGGAACAGGGCCGGTGCCAAGAACAGCCAGGCGCGGTTCGTCATCAGTGAACCCTCGTGTCGCCGTCGAACAGCTTGATTGCATGCCACGGAAGCGTCGCCCAGACCCGCCCCGAGGCGGGGAGGTCGAGGTCGTGTCGGGCGCGAGCTTTGAGTCGCAGGCTGTCGTCGCCCACAGTCAGCAGGCGGTGTGTGCCCATGTTTTCGATCGCATGGATATCGAGCGGCAGGGCATGAGCGCGAGGACTGCGATCCAGCGACACGAATTCGGGGCGGATGCCCAGCTGCAGCTCACCCGGGGAAAGAGTGCGCTGCATCGCGTCAGCCACCGGTAGCCGGTGGGCTCCGAGTCGGAGATGATCGCCGTCGACTCGACATGGCACGAGATTCATGCCCGGTGAGCCGATGAAATACCCAATGAACGGGGACGCCGGCTCATGGTGGAGGTCCGCCGGCGAGCCGGTCTGCACCACCCGGCCATGGTCGAGTACGGTAACGGTGTCGGCAAAGGTCAGCGCCTCGTGCTGGTCGTGAGTGACGTAGATCATCGTGATGCCGAGATGGCGCTGAACTTGTTTGATTTTGCGGCGGAGAACGTATTTCTCCTTGGGATCGATCACCGTGAGCGGCTCATCGAGGAGGATGGCGGCGGTGCCGGTGCGGACGATGCCGCGACCCAGCGAGACCTTCTGTTTGTCGGCCTGGCTGACCGATCCGGCGCGGCGTCGCAACAGGGGGGTCAGATCGAGCAGATCGGCGATCTCTTCGGCCCGGGCCCGCGCCGCGCGCCGGGCCAGACCCTGGTTGCGCAGCGGGAAGGCCAGGTTGTCGACCACGCTCATGCTGTCGTAGACCACGGGAAACTGGAACACCTGAGCCACGCCGCGGGCGCGGGCATCGAGGGTGGTCACATCACGACCATCGCAGAGGACCCGGCCCCAGGTCGGCTGCAGCAGGCCGGAAATCAAGTTGAGGATGGTGGTCTTGCCACAACCGGAGGGGCCGAGCAGGGCGTTGGCGCTGCCCTTTTCCCAGCTCAGGTCGAACGCATCAAGAACCAGGTCATCGCCAGTGGCGGGGCGGCGTCCGGCATGATCGCGGTCGATGCGATAGGAGTGGCTGATGTTGCGCAGTTCAATCCGGGCCATATCAGCTCTCGTCCATCCTCACCAACAGGG
>JBEPXK010000449.1:0-3794 GCA_041641915.1 Planctomycetota bacterium | reverse complement strand
ATGGGGGCCGGGCCGGCCCCCATCGGCCGACAGAGCCCTGTTTTCCGCCGAAAATGGGCCAAAGGCCCGGCGGAAACGCCAGCGAAGCTGGCGAAGGGCGACAGAGGCCGTGGGGGTACGCGCCGAAGGCGCGAGGGGGCAGCGCCCCCTCTGATAGAGAGCACAACCATGTCCACGCGTAATCTCGTCTTGTTCCTCTGGCCCCTGGTGTTCGTCCTCGGCGCCTGCGACTGGGGCAGCGATGACGGCGATGGCGATGGCGGGGCGGCCGGCGCGCCGGAGGTGATCAGCGTCTCGCCCTTCGCGGGCGCTGTGGCCCAACCCACCGACGTCAGACCCACCGTGACCTTCAGCGAGGCGATGGATCCGGCAAGCATCGACGCGAACAGCGTCTTTCTCACCGACACGGTGAGCGGCACCACCGTCGACGCGAGCGTGAGCTACGACCAATCGACCTATATCGCGACCATCTCCCCCACCCTCGCGCTCGCGGCCTCGCGGACCTATCGCGGCACGGTGACCACCGCGGTCCGCGATATCGCCGGCATCCAGCTGGCCACACGCTTCACCTGGAGCTTCACCGTGGCCGGCGAAAGCGACCCGCCGGCGGTCAGTGAACTCGCCCCCACCGCCGGGCAGAGCAGCGTTCCGGTGGATAGCACCATCCGCGCGGTGTTCGATGAACCGATCGACGAGCGCACACTGACCACCAGCAGTTTCACCCTGAGCGAGGACGCGACGGGCGACGCGGTCGACGGCACAGTCACCGTCTTTCCCGCCACCCACACCGCAGTGTTCATCCCCGACGCGCTGCTCGATCCCGCCACCACCTATCAGGCGCGGATCGCGCAGAGCGTGAGCGATACCTCGGGCAACACCCTGCCCGGACCGGTGAGCTGGTCGTTCACCACCGGCAGCAGTACCGTGCAATGGCAGCAGGTGGGGCCCCAGATCAGCCCGGCCAGCACAGCAGCCGCCGACCCCACCGCGCTGGTCGTCGACGGAACCGTCTTTCTCGGCTACCGCCTCGATGGCGACCAGGTCGCCTTGCAGCGCTGGGCCGATGACGCCTGGAGCTCCCGGCTCGACGGCGACCCGACAGACGGATCGGTCCTCGCCGGCAGCGGCGGACCCGCTTTCACTGCCGATGCCAGCGGCGTGTACCTGGCCTTCACCCATCCGGGCAGCGGCGGGCCGGCGGGGGTGGCGACCTCGTTCGATCACATCCTGGCCCATCGTTGGGACGCAACCAACGGCTGGGTGGCGCTCAACGGCGGCACCCCGATCAGCGAGCACGGCCTCGCCGCCGTCGACGTCATCGACGACGCCACCGCGCCAGCGATCGTGCTCGACGCATTCGACGACCCCCTGATCGCCTACATCATCGGTGACAGCAGCGCGACGCCCGACGTCGAACCGAGCCTACAGGTCGCCAACATCGAGACCGCCGACGTGATCACCTACGGTCCACGCAATCGCCGCAGCGGTCCGGATACGGTGAGCGAGGTGGTGAGCATCGGCACCTCCCCGAACCGACAGCACATCTTCACCGCGCAGTGGGAGCGAGCGCCCGACGACCATGACCGCAGCGACCTCTACGTCTCGACCTTCAACGGTTCGGGCTACGCGGCCGCCGCGGCGAGCATCGCCCAGGACTACAGCGCCGGCACCCAACTCAGCCGGCCCTGTATCGTCGCCAATGGCTTCGCTGAGGCTTACATCGCCTACACCGCGACCGGAACCGATGGCCGCAGCGAGCTCTACGTGCAGCATTGGGATGGGACCGACTGGAACCTGATGGGCGCGGGGCCGATCCGCGCCCTCGGCAGCCTCGACCATGCCGGCAGCGCCGACCCCGATCTGATCCTGGTCAACAGCACCCTGTTCCTGGCGTGGAGCGAAAGGGACACCGGCGGCGGATCTGGCGTCCACGTGGCCAGCTGGGACACCTCCTTGTTCACGGTCGAGGCCTGGAGCCTCGAAGGCGAGCTGCTGAACATCGACCGGGCCCGACCGGCGGGCGATCCGAGCCTGGTCTGGAACGACGCCGAGGACACGCTCTACCTCGCCTTCATCGAAACCGTCGCCGGCACCAAGCGGCTGTTCGCCCGCAGACGGCTGTTCCCCAGCACGCCGCCGGTGCCCAAGGCGGTGGCTCTGCTCGCTCCCTGAGCAGACCTGCACCGGAAATGCGACGCCCCGGGCGGTGGTTGGCCGCCTGCGCGGTGCCGCTACTGTGAACCCATGTCGTGTCTGCGCCCACTCCTGCTCGCTCTATCCGCCACCCTGGTTTGCGCTCCCGCGCTCGGCGGCGCGGAAACCGACCCGGTCGAGATGCAACGCCAGCTTGCCGAACTGGAATGGCCCGCTGGCGCCTTCCTCATGGGCGCAGCGTTGCTGCCGCTGTTCTTCGGCTGGCGGCTGGTGGTGCTGGCGTTCATGATCGGCACCGGCATCGGCCTCGGTCTGGTGGCGATGGTGGTCGCCGGACGCTTCATCGGCGAGACCCCGGGTTACATCGCCGGCGGGGTGGCGCTGGTCGTCGGCCTGTTTCTCGGCCGCACGCTGCACCGGCTCAGCCGCGCCCTGAGCGTGGCCGCGCTGCTAGCGCTGCTCGCCGCGCTTCCCGGTCTGGCCAGCGATTCGATGTTGATCACCGTCGGCGCCGGAGCCGGAGCCGCGGTGCTCGGTTTCATCCTCGGCTGGGTCTTCGCACGCCAGGTCGAGGCCCTCGCGACCGCGTTGGCCGGCGCCCAGTTCTTCGCTGCCGGCACCTACATCGTCGCCCGCAGCCAGCTGGACCATCAAGGCGCGCTGATCGCCGCGCTGATCACCGGTGGCGTGCTATTCATCGCCGGCCTGCGATTCCAGCTGCGTGACCTGCACTCCAACGGCGATCGCGAAGCCAGGTCGGATGGCGAACGCCACGAGCGCAAAGGCTCCGCACCACGCAAGGCCACCGCCTCCGAAACCGGTTGAATCGCCGCCCGGCGCGCTGGCCGATGGCACTGGCGAAGGTGATCCGGGGCAGCCCGACGCCGGGCTCAGAACCCGCCCATGCGGATCATCCCGTCTTTGACCCGCAGTAATGGCTGGTGCTCGGCCTCGCGCACGTAGCCGCTGGGGTTGGTGACGCTGAAATGCCACGGTTCGCGATCGCGCAGGCGATTGCTGTGGGTGCAGGGCCGCCGGATGCGCAAATTGGTGTTGACGCGCTCGGGCACCCCGGCGATCGGGGTACCCAGGGCGGCATCGCTGCGCATCCGCGCGCGATCGCTGCGGGTGTCGAAGGGATCGGCCCCCGGCGCGTCGAGCCGGCGCTCGACCTGCAGGCCCGGCCGGAGGCCCTGATCGCCGAGCGGCTCGGCTTCGG
The DNA here is from genome assembly GCA_041641915.1 of Planctomycetota bacterium. Classification (GTDB taxonomy): domain Bacteria; phylum Planctomycetota; class UBA11346; order UBA11346; family UBA11346; genus SLQH01. The sequence goes on along the minus strand of JBEPXK010000449.1, from coordinate 421 downwards.
GATCGATCCGCCGCCCCGCCTGCTCCTGCTCGATCTGATCGCGCAGCGCGGCCAGCTCCTTGCGCGAGGCCTGATTCATGCTCTCGCCGTGCTCGGCGATGATCGAATCGATCCCGTCGATGGTCTCCTGACGGGTAACCAACGCCCCGAGCTCACCATCGGCCAAGCCACCGAAGGTCGCCCGCATCATCCCATCACCAGCCGCCTGGGCCGCCGCAGCGGGATTACGGACCATGTTGATCAACGGCATACAGCCGGCCTGCCAGACACAGACACCAGCCAAGCAGACGATCGCAAGCAACGAACGCATGGGGCGCATGAGGCGGGATCCTAGCCCCCCAGCGCCAAGACGCACGAATCAATCCCTCCACCCGAACACAGCGGCAGACACAGAGGCAGAGAAGACGGGGCCTCAGAGCTC
>JBEPXK010000448.1:0-3816 GCA_041641915.1 Planctomycetota bacterium | reverse complement strand
TCGGCCTGCAGGCGATCAGCCACGAGCAACAGGCGGCGATGGGTTGCGATGCCGAGCAGGTGGCCACCGCCATCACCCTGCCCCAACGCAAGCCCGACGTGCTCTATCCGGTGGTCGAGCTGTTCCTCGCGGACTGAGCCCCCGCGCCACAAGATCCACGGACTGTCCTCCAGACAATGCTTCAGGCTCCTCGCGGTCTTATGTGGGCAACGCGAGTAGCGAGTAGCGAGTAGCGAGTAGCGAGAAGCGAGACTCTGTCCCGCCAGCGAATCGAGCGATGCGGCGACTCAGCGACCGGCCCATGTGGTCACACCTGCCACACAGGCAGCCGGTGGGCCGAGTGCTTCCTGCGGTCGCTGGTGGCTGGCGGGTCGCCCTGGCGCCGCGATAACGGCGATCACGCGCTCGCCCTCCCGGCGGAACGAACCCCGGTAACCAGTGACAAGGAGACCCCATGTACCGTTGCATCATCGCCCTGGTGTTCCTGGCCGGCGCCCACGCATCGCTGGCGGCGGCGCAGTCATCCGCCGCCGCGGTCGGCGCCCAGCTGGAGCGGCCCGGGTCTTATCACCGGCACAGCCTCGTCTTGCCCGGGGTCCTGCGCGATGGCGAGGATCTGGCGCTGCACCTGGGCGTGCAGGATGGCGTCATCCGGCAGGCCTGGGCGGTGATGGCGGGCAGTGGCCAGGCGGCGCGGCAGGTGGATACCACCGCGCTGCAGCTGGACGGGTCACGCCTGACCGGCGCGGTGCAGGCCAGCGTCTCCTATCCGGGCGAAGAGCGGGTCTACCTGCTCACCGCGACGCTCGATCTGACCCGCCAGGAGGACAGCTGGAGCGGGACCGTGGAGAGCCAGTGCGCCGAGCGGGGCCGGCTGGAGGTTCCCGACGAAGCGGTGATCGATCCCGCCGAGCTGCGCTGGTCGGTCATCGGTGGCCGGATGCTGCGTGGCGAGGTCAGGGGCACGGTGGGCCCGCGGGCCCGCACCGCCGGCACCGTCGTGGCTGAGCTGGAGACCCACTGCATCGTCGAGGTCAAGGCGCGCGTGGCCCGCTGGGGCAAGGCACGGATCGGCCTGACCTTCCGCGATGGCGCCTTGGTCGAGGCCATGGTCGAGCCGCGCAAGGGCGATCGTTTCGCCGCCACGGTGGTCGGCCAGGAAGCGACCATCACCGACGACACCCTCAGCGCGACGCTGGACATCGACGTCCGCAGCGAGCACGTCGTCGCGGGGCGGCACCAGCTCGTCTTCGAAGCGGAGCTGGTCGGCAATACCGTCGGCGGCACCATCACCAGTCGCCGTGACGGTCGGCAGCTCAACCGCGAACCGGGGATCTACGGCACTTTGCAGCGTCGCGACGAGCCGGACGGGCCGCACCAGCGCGTGGTCAGCATCACCATGCCGCGGGCGGTGGCCGACCGCACCACGCCGACGCTGGTGTTGACCCTCGACGGTGACGAGATCACCGCCGCCGTCGTGCGGGGCTACCTCAGCGTCCTCGGCCAGGCCGACGTCAGCGGCCTGGTGGTCGACGGCGACCGCATCACCGGCACGGCCACCCTGCAGTTCCCGCCGGGATCCGCCCTGGTCCAGGACGAGACCGAGGAGGCGACCTACACCTTCGATCTGCGGCTGGCCGATGGCGCGGTGCACGGCACCTACGCCGGTCAGTGGGGCACGGTCAGAACGGTGGAGGCCGAGATCACCGGTACGGTCCGTGACGAGGCGGCGCTGCGCGCCGCCGACGCCATCGCCGCCGACTGCGACTGGGCCTGCTGGACGGGTCCCAACCAGAACCTGCGCGCCGACACCACCGGCGCGCCGCTGGTCGATACGCTCGCCGCCGCCCGCCTGGCCTGGGCCAGCGAACGGACCCTGCCGGGACGGAGCCAGGTGGCCCGCTACGGCGAGAAGAACATCGCGAAGTACCATGTCCGCGGCCCGGCCTCCGGCGGCGGCACGCCGATCGTGGCCGACGGCAAGGTGTTCTTCTTCTATGTCCGACCCGGCGCGAGCGGACCCGATCCCGCCATCATGGCTGGCTTTCGCGAGTCTGGAAAGCGGACCATCGCCGAACTCTGGTCCGAACGCTGCGACGACGTCCTGCTCTGTCTCGACGCCGCCACCGGTCAGACCCTGTGGAAATCGGTGCTCCCCGACATCGGCGTCTACGGTGCCGGCAAGGGCAAGCGCGGCGGCTACACCGCCTTCGCCATCGCCGGCGCGGGCCACGTCTTCGTCACCGGCTCCAACGGTCAGCTGCGCTGCCACGACGCCGAGACCGGCACCATCCGCTGGTCGATCGCCAACGGCCGCAGCGAACTCGGCCAGGTGATCGACGGCGTGCTGCTCGTCCCCGGCAGGTCGAAGGGCCGCGGCGGCCTGCGGGCCATCGACATCGCCACCGGCGAGCCCCGCTGGCAGATCGACGATGCCGCCAGCACCGTCAGCCACCCCTTGCGTTGGGTCGTCGATGGCCAGACCCGGGTCATCGCCAATGCCGACGACGGCACTGTCCGCTGCGTCGACCTGGCCAGCGGATCGGTCCACTGGACCATCGAAGATCTCGGCGAGGCCAACCGCACGCCGATGTCGCTGGGGGCGGACATCCTCATCGTCGAGGCCGAGCGGGACCGCATTCCCGCCGGCATCCCGCGGCGGAAGCTCGGCGACCCCATCGTCCGTCCCGAGGAGATCGATCGGGTCATGGTCGCCTACCGCTTGGGGCCGGACGCGGCTGAGCCGCTCTGGGCGCTGGACGAGCGTTACCAGGCCAAGCGCACCTGCCCGCCCTACCGCCGTGGGATGTTCTATTATCGCAACATCACCACCGGCCAGGTCTACGCTCTCGACGCCACCACCGGCGAGGTGCGCAGCCGGCAGCCCGCCGTCTCGACCGGCTCGCTGCAGATCATCGGTGACCGCTTGCTGATCCTCTGCGACCCCTCGCACGGGCACACCGATTACCACTACTTCGGTCTCGCCGACGACGGCGGCCTGACACCGCTGCAGTACGACTGGCGTTCACCGCATCTGCCGACCTCCGGCTACTGGCCGCTGGTCGGCACCCAGCCGCTGGCCGACGGCCGCCTGATCCTGCGCGGTGCCCGCGGTATCTTCTGCTACGACCTGCGGGCGGTGGCGAACGAGTGATTCGCGGCCGCGGCGGGCGAGTACTCCGTGCTCGCGCGAAACCTGGTCCGGGTTCCCCCATGAGCAGGAGCGCCGGGGCCGGTCATTGAGGCTCCTCGCCGTTTCGTGTGGGCAACGCGAGCAGCGAGCAGCGAGCAGCGAATAGCGAATAGCGAATAGCGAATAGCGAATAGCGAGTAGCGAGTAGCGGGACCATGTCCCGCCAGCGAGTCGAGCGATGAGCCGACTCAGCGACCGGCCCATGTGGTCACACCTGTCGCCAACCAGCGCCAGGCGCGCATCGTCGATGGAGCCGAGCGCCCCGAGCATCTCATACCAGCTACCGAGTTCTGCCACGCTGCCGCGGGCAATGCTCAAGAAGTACCGGAAGTCCCTGTCGGTCCTACGTCCTGCCCCTTCGGCGATGTTGGCGGCGATGGAACGCGAACGGCGCTTGATCTGATCGCGCAGATCCGCTTCACCGCGCAAACGCTGCAGATCTTCCTGGGCGAGCTTGATGATCGCGAGCGCCAGGGGCCAGATGCGGAACTGGTGATGACGAGCCATGGGGTCCTCCGTGTGGGGTTGGGATGCCCCCCTGCGGGCCCCGACCCCACACGGAGGGCCTCATGGCGGCGCTGACATGGCCCCCATGGAATGACGAAGAGCCGTCATTGGCATAC
>JBEPXK010000447.1:0-3821 GCA_041641915.1 Planctomycetota bacterium | reverse complement strand
GCCGATCCATGGGTGGGCGGATCGGCTGCGCCGATTCTATCCGCCCAACATCCCTCTGGCGCCAGCCCCATCGCTCGCGATGGGGCCCGAAAAAGGCGGGTAAGTACGCAGGGCCGGTGGGCCTGCGTACTTACGATCGCTCATGGTCTCCCCGTCGCCGCTGGGGATGCGTTCGCCAGCGATGTAGACCGCGGCCGGCTTGACGCGGATATCAAAGGGGTCGCCGGGCCAGAGGACGCAGTCGGCCTGCTTGCCGGTGGCGATCGAGCCGTGGTCGGCGTCGATGCCGAGGATCCTGGCGGGGACGATGCTGATCGCGCGCAGCGCCGCGTCTTCGTCGAGGCCTTCGGCGATCGCCAGCGCGGCGAGCAGGCGCAGGTGTTCGAGCGGGGTGACGCTGTGATCGGTGGTGATCGCCACCTCCAGCCCGGCCGCGACCGCCGCGGCTACGCTGGCGAAGGAGCGACGGTGCAGCTCGCGTTTTGAGCGCCGGCCGAGCGAGGGCCCGATGACCAGCGGCGCTCCGGCCGCGGCGAGCTCGTTGAGGATGGCGTCGCACTCGGTGGCGTGTTCGAACACGAAGCGCAGCGCGAATTCCTCGATCAAGCGGATGAAGGTCACCATGTCCGCGGCGCGATGCGCGTGGCAGCGCAGCGGCATGGTACCGGCGAGTACCGGGCGCAGGGCGTCGAGCACCGGATCGTAGTCGGGCCTCTCGCCGGCAGCGAGCTTGCCGGCGTAGTCGCGGGCGCGGATCAGGGTCGTGCGCAGCAGCGCCGCGGTGCCCATCCGCGTGGCCGGCATCCGGTCCTTGCCGCCGTGGACCCGCTTGGGGTTCTCGCCGAGCGCGACCTTCATCCCGCAGGCCGGGTCGATGATGTAATCGCCATGGCGACGGGCCCAGGTGCGCAGCACGCAGCCGGTGCCGCAGAACACGTTGGCGCTGCCGGGCAGCGCGCAGCAGACGGTCACGCCCATGCGTGCGGCATCGAGCAGCGCGCTATCGTCGGGGCGGAAGGCGTCGACCGCGTTGACGTGCGGCGTCAGGGGCTGGGTCAGTTCGTTGTAATCGGCGTCCTCGTAGAAGCCGTCCTCGGCCAGCCCGGCGTGGCAGTGGGCCTCGATCAGGCCCGGGGTGAGCACCATCCCGCGGGCGTCGACGACGGTGGCATCCGCCGGTACCTGCACGTGGCGGCCGACGGCGGTGAAGCGGCCATGCTCGATGAGCGCCGTGCCGGCACCCAGCCGGGCGCCGGTGCCGGTGCGGATCTCGCCGCCGACGATCGCGATGCTCATGCGCGCCTCCCGCCATGCCGGCTGTGTGCCGACGCTCCAGTCTGCCCCCGGCGCAGGCGGCTGTCAAAGCGCCGCGCCGGGCGGTCGGGGAGGCCAGCTCGGCGGACGACGATTGACCGATGGGCCCAGAGCCGCTTTCATGGAGTGGTCGTCTGCCGCGCCCGCGAACCGAGGAGTCGCCATGATGTTTTTACCCGTCCGCCTTCCTGCTTCGGATCCCCGCGCCCGCGGCGGCTCGCTACGCCTGGCCGCTGTGATCCTATGCCTCGGCGTCTGCGCCGCCGCGCGCTTGCCTGCCGCCACACCGGAGGCGGCGGATCCATTCACCCGGGGCGAAGCGATGGTCCATCCGCACGCGCTGCACAAGTTCGATTGCTGGATATCAGACCGGCGGGCGAACGTGGCCGCGATCGTGCTCGACGCGTCGTTCAACACCAGCAACGAGTATTATTCCGCGATCGAACAGCACGAAGGCTGGCGCAGCGCGGACCTCGCCGACGGCGGGTATTACTCCTACCGCTATCTTGGCGCGCTCGACAACGGCCTGCTGGTGGTCCACACCGTCGAGTCGGGCGGCGGCAGCGGGCGCTTCCACGGCCTCAAGGTGCTCGAACGCGAGCGCCTGCGGCTGGTCGAGGAGGGGGAGATCATCACCACGGACATCCTGGTCCTGCGCGGCAGCCTTACGCTGGGCGATCGTTACGCGGGCGAGCTACGGCTTGCGGGCGACGCGGTACTCAGCACCGGCGCGGACGAAGGCGACGTGGTACGCCATTGCTTCGCCGGCCTGGTCGGCGCGCCCGCGCCCGCGCCCTGAACCTGCTTGTCAGGCTGGGGTCGTCGACGCCGGGGCCAGCAGCAGGTCGATCACCGCGTCGGCGCTATAGTCGAGCGATCCGTCAGAGAGCAGGGGCAGGATGCAGCTGAGATCCGTGCCGGCGGTGATCACCGGCAGCGTGTCGTCCTGCTCGGGCCAGCCGCGGCCGCAGCCGACGGCGGCGGCGAGAGCGTTGCACAGGCAGCGGCGGCCGGGCAGCTGTTCGGGATCGCCACCCTTGCCGATCCAGACGTGTTCGGGCTCGCCGGCGCAGCGCCAACGCAGGGCGCCGTTGGCGTCGCGGTAGCCCTGGCGCAGATAGCCGTGGATGCAGGGTTTGCGTAGCACGGGCGCGTCGGCTGCCCCCTGGGTGCCGGGCAGCTGCATGACCTTGAACGGGAACCCGGTCGGCGAGCAGCGACCGTCGGTGATCACCGTGGCATCACCATCGCGGATCGCGGCGAGCGCACGATGACGCAGATCGGTATCGAAATTCGACTCGGTGCAGAAAGCGAACAGGGTGCCGACCTGGATCCCCACCGCGCCGAGCGCGCGGGCGGCGTCGAGCCCGCCAGCGTGGCCGTAGCCGCCGGCGAGCCAGAAGGGCAGGCCGAGCGCGGCGATACGTTCCACGTCGATGGCGTCGGCCTTGCCGTAGACTGGTCGCGGGTCGCCAGCGGTGCCGCGTCGTGGCAGGGCATTGTGGCCCCCGGCGATGTGACCTTCGACCACGAAGCCATCGAAACCGCCGGCCCGGGCGAGCGAGCGCGCGAGCAAGGAGGAGCCGACGATGGCGAGGAAGCCCGGCCGGTGCAACGGCGGCAGGTCCACGCCGAGGAAGGCGGGATCGAAGGTGGCCGCGGCGTCGGCGCCCTCGATCACCTGCAGCCTGAGCGTCGCCGGCTGGTGCGCGGCGAGCCGGTCGAGGTGCGCCGGGATGTCGCGCGGGATGCCGGCGCCCATCAGCACCCAGTCGACCCCGGCGAGCATCGCGCCGTAGAGCAGCGGCAGGGTCGGGGCCTGGATCTTCTCGAGCAGGTTGATGCCCACCGGGCCGTCGTGGCCTTCCTTGGCCAGCGCGACCTCGGCATAGGCCGCGGCCACCGCCAATTCGAGCAGCTCCACCGACGGATCGGCGCCGAACATCGGGATCGGGCGATAACGGCCGCTGCGCGCGAAGCGTTCGGGCGAATAGCGTTCGAGCAGCCGCTCGGCCACGCCCGGGGCGGGGAAGCCGGCGAGGATGCGGCGGTAGTGGCCACCGGGGTCGCCCTGCTGCAGACGACAGGCCATGATCCGGTCCATCGCGGTACCGGAGACCACCCCCATCTGGCCGCGACGGGCCACCGCTTGGGCCAGTTGCCACCCGGAGACCGTTGCCCCCATGCCTCCCTGAATGATGGGCGGCAGGTCGGGCGGGGAGTCATTGGTGGCCGGCACGGTGTCGTCGTCCTCCTCGGGTGGGCGCTGCGGGCGTGCCCGTGGGCTTGCCATCAGCTGCGGCCGTGGGTGACTGCACCAGCCACGCTCGGCCGTAAGCCGCCACTATGGTCGCGACCTCTGCTGCGCAAGTAGCGAGGGTTGAGGCTTCCCTCAGAGGGGGCGCTGCCCCCTCGCGCCTTCGGCGCGTACCCCCACGGCCTCGGTCGGGGTTCGCGGCCTCCGGCCGCGTTTTCTGCGGGCCTGCGGCCCATTTTCGCAGAAAACC
>JBEPXK010000446.1:0-3839 GCA_041641915.1 Planctomycetota bacterium | reverse complement strand
GGGCTCTTTCCCGCCGCTGCATATGAGGATCTCTACGGCGAATATCGCACGGTACTCCGCGCGAGCCGCCAGCCCCTGGTGCTGCATCGCCAGTGAGATGACCGTACCTCCTGGACGACCGTAGAGACGATCGTAGAGACGATCGTCCCCCTTCCCGTTTGCCACCTCAACATCCTATCAGAGGGGGCACTGGCATCAGCTGAGCCGCGGCAGACCGGCGTCGAGGTCGACGCTCACGGTGACCAGATCCTCAAGCACGACGCGGCAACGCGCCGGGCCCAGCTGTTCCCAGCGCGCCGCTGGCGGCCGGGGCGATCCCGTGCCCGGCCAGAGCAACCAGCCGAACAGAGCGTCGTCGGCCCGGCCCCGATAGACCGCGCAGGTCGCCGGCTGCAGGTCGTGATAGGCCGGGGCGTACCAGCCCTGGTCCTGCCGGTCCTTCGGCACGTGGACGATATCGGCTTTCCACATGCGATACTTGCCGCCGTGGGGGTTGCGCTCGCCGCGTTCGCAGACCAGGTCCCAATCCATCGTCCCCAGCGGCCGGATGAGGATGTTGCCGAGGCCAGGGTCATCGCTGCGCACGGTCGTGCCCTCGGCGACGACGGTGCAGGCGGGATGGAAGTGCCACAGCGGCCACACCGGCCGAGGGCGGTCGCTGGCGATACGATCGATCACCAACCAGCCCAGGTTCCGGAGGTAGAGCACCGCCCGGGTGTGCCGGCACGCGCCGAGCTGTCCCAACCATGGACCGTTGAAGGAGCTGACGCAGTAGTCGAAGCGTTCGGTGCAGGCCTGGGCGCCGGTGAACGGCCGGTCGGTGACCTCCCACCCGTCGTCGGCCTGGCCGCAGGCGTTGACCAGGATGCAGTTGTGGCTGGCGGTGCCGAGAAAATACTGCCGCAGCGTGTCCCACTTGTACCAGTAGCGCCCGCCGTCGACGAGCAGGTCGCGGCCGCCGGCCTGGATGCCCAGATGCAACCGGTCACGGTGTTGATGGCCGGAGAGGCCCAGCGGACCGACGTCGAAAATACTGTAGTGTCCGAGGCCGGGCGCATCGCTGCGGCTGATCATCTGCCCGGCCCAGGGGAAGAACCGGCTGTCGGTCGCGCCATCGGCGGCCTCGGCCCAGTCGCTGCGCCGGTGCGCCTCGGCCGCCTGGCGCAGCAGGGGGGCGACCTGGCACTCGTCCGAATCGTTGGTCGGCGGCAGGGTGCCATCGGGCCGCAGGATGCCGGCGACATAGTCCCACATGCGCGGCACCGCCTGGCGCAGTTCGTTCGGGGCTTCCGGGCCACCGTCGCGTAGCAGCTGGAGCGCGAGGTCGAAATAGGCGAGGCTGACCAGATGGTAGTGCGCCGTCAACTCGATCTGGGCCCCGTCGGGGTAGACCTGGGCCGCTGGCTGCGGCGTGAGCTGGGCGGCGGCATAGCGCAGGTGGGCGGCCGATTGGCGGAACTCGGGCAGTGCCACCGCCGCCATCGCCAGCCCACAGAGCTCCATGATCAGGTGGTTGGCGTGATCGCCATGATAGGCCTGCAGATAGCGGGCCTGCTCGTGCCAGGAGACCAACATCGCCAGGCGGGTGGTCGCGCGCACCGCCGGCTGGCCGATCGTGGCGAAGAACACCAGCGGCCATGGCCCGCAGAGCCGCAGGCCGACCTCCAGTTCGCGCCATACGGCGTCGTGTCGGTGCGCCTTCGGCGTCGGTTCGGCCAGCAGCCAATCGCCGAGCAGCAGGTCGCAAGCCGTCAGATACTCCGTGTTCCCGGTCACCGACCAGGCGTCGATCAGGCGATTGAGGAACTTGTGCCGGTTCATCGCGAAGGCCCACTCGATGTCGCCCACCGGGCCCCGGTCGCGCCAGTCGAGGCCGCCATCCTCCTTCACCTGCCAGCTCCCGGCCAGACCGGAGACGACGATCTCTCCGCGCAGCAGCTCGTCGGCCGGCGGGTGTCGCCGCGCGCTCGGTGGAGGTGGGCGCAGCAGCCGCTCGCAATCGAGCGACGCCTGACGTGTACGCTCGTTCGAGGCGCTCACCGCTTCATGCGCGGCGGAGATGACACCCCAGCGCAGCCGCGGGCGGTGTTCCGGCTGCTCCAGTGCCGCCAGCAGCGCGGCTGCGGCACCAGCCTGGTCACCGGCGTCGCGCAGCGCGATCACCGGAGCCAGCGCTGGGCATTGCGGATCGCAATCGGCCAGCACCGTCGCCAGCCGCTCGCCGAGCCACGTACAGCAGCGCTGCCAGTCGGCGGGGAAGGGCTGACACAGATCCTGCAAACGCATGGCATACTCCTCGACCTGCCACCCTACCGCGGTCGAAGCTGCGGATCCATCGCTGGATCGGTGAATACTCTCCCGGATCCTCTGGGTATGGGCCGTGCACCGCTCGATGTCGCCGCGCTCGCGGGGATCACCTGCATCACCACCGCGTTGCACCGGCTGCAGGGCGACCCGGTGGCGGCGATGTGCCACTGCCTGTTCCGTTGCGACGGCGGCGACGCCCACCTCGGCGACGAGCACGTCACCCGAGGCCGCTGGCTGTTCCTGCCGCGTGGCCTGCGCCCGCCCCGCGCTCTCGGCGAGTGTCGCGGGCTCGCCTGTTGGTTCCCCCCGGCCGAGGCGCCGCGCATCGCTGCCGACGACCTGCCTGGGCGCCTGCTCGACCGGCTGGCCGAACGCGCCTTCGCTGGCAGTCTGGCGCTGCCCCTCGGCGGCGCAGATGAGGCCCGGGCCAGCGCCGTCCTCGATCGCATGGCCGACGAATGGCGGGCGCAGGCCCTCGGCGTCTTCGCCATGCAGCGCGCCTTGTTGCAGCAACTCCTGGTCGGCCTGGCGCGCGCACCGGCGATCACCCCGCTGCTGGCCGACGCCGCCACCGGCGAGGCCCGGATCGCCGCGGCCCTGCGCCTGGTCGACGAGGCCTTCAGCCGCCGCCTGACCGTCACCGAACTCGCCGCGGCGAGCGGCCTGTCGACGAGCCACTTCCACGCCCGGTTCAAGGCCGTGGTCGGCTGCGCCCCCCTGGCCTACCTGACCCGCTATCGCCGCCTGATCGCCCAACAGCTGCTCATGGCCACCGACCTGCCCATCGCCGTCATCGCCGCCGAAGCCGGCTTCGCCAGCCCCAGCCGTTGCTACGCCGCCTTCCACGCCGCCCACGGCATCGGCCCGGCCACCCTCCGCCGCCGCCTCCGCCGCGCCCTCGAGCGGGCCCGCGCCGCGCTCCTCACCGATCAGGCCGACCTCGACCACCTCGCCCGCACCTGCGGCTTGGCCAATGCCGAACAACTGACCCGCCTCTGCGAACTGCGCTACGGCCATCCCCCACGCCTGACCGCGGGCCTGCCGGGACCAACCCACGGCGAACCGCCCATTCGCCCGATCGGCGAGCCCTTCACACCAGCTGGCCATGGACATGGTCGCAGCGAGCGCTGAGAGCATCGCATGGATGCTGCGTCGGTTCGTCCACACACTGATGGCACACCAGTCCTGAGCCGGAGTGCGCGGGCTTCCTTCAGACGGCTCCTCGACGTTTCGTGTGGGCAACGCGACCAGCGACCAGCGACCAGCGACCAGCGACCAGCGACCAGCGGGACTATGTCCCGCCAGCGAGTCGAGCGATGAGCCGACTCGCTGGCGGGGCATGGTTTCGGTATTTGTTATTCGCCATTCGCTGCTCGCCATTCGCTGCTCGCGTTCGAGGAACCTTTGCCAGAGGGGTAGGCCCCGGCGAAGCCCGGGCCGTAGGGGCCAAGCCCCTGAGCAGAAGCACCCTGGCGCCAGAGGGATGGTCGGCGGATACAATCGGCGAAGCCGATCCGCCGACCCCAGCGGCC
>JBEPXK010000445.1:0-3843 GCA_041641915.1 Planctomycetota bacterium | reverse complement strand
GCTATTTGCGGGGTAAGGCCGCGGCGCTTGGGGCATAATGCTTCGACCGCGTTCCGCCGGACCGGCGGCGCGGCCGTGAACACGCCTCCCGGCAGAACAAGAACGTCATGAGCACCAGCACCGAAGATCTCACCGGCGCCCGCCCGGACACCGCGGCCAAGCAGGAACTGCTGAGCTTCGCGGTCGCCAATTCGCAGGTCGTCTTCTATGTCGCCGAGGCGCACGGCGACCACGCAGTGCGCTTCATCAGCTCGAACGTCGCGGCGCTCACCGGCCATCCGCCCGAGGCGTTCCAGGAGGATGCGTCGTTCGGCCGCAGCCGGCTGCACCCGGACGATGCGGCGCAGTTCGATCGGGCTCTCGACGCGCTGCAGGCGACCGGGCACGCGACGCGGGAATACCGGCTGCGCTCGGCGGACGGCGAGTATCTCTGGTTCCGCGACGAGCTGACGCTCGCCGAAGACGGCACGACATTCGTCGGCAGTATGATCAACGTAACCGGCGAGAAGCACGCCCAGGACCGCCTGCGCGACGTCGAACAGCTCAACGCGGCCATGATCGGTACGGTGGGCAACGCCATCGTCGCCGCCGACAGCCGCGGCTGCGTCCTGGATTTCAACGCGGCGGCGGAAGCCATGTTCGGCTACGCCAAGGAGCAGGCGCTGGGCCGGCCGCTCGCCGATCTGATCGTTCCCGAGCGCTACCGGGCGGCACACACCGCCGGCATACAACGCTTTCACGCCACCGGCGAGACCCGCCTGGTCGGGCGCAAGGTGGAGATGGAAGCCGTGCGCGCCGACGGCAGCGTTTTCCCGGTGGAGCTGAACATCACCTGCACGCGCCTGAACGGCGAGACGGTGTTCGTGGGCGAGATCAGCGACATCAGCGAGCGGGTCGCCGCCGAAGCCGAGCGCCGGCGGCTCAACCAGCTGATGCAGGACGCCATCGAGAGTCTGCCGAGCGGCTTCGCTGTCTACGACGACCGGGGCCGGGTTACCTTGTGCAATTCCGCGTTCGCCCGGCCCTACGGGGAGCGGCGCGAATCGATGATCGGCTCCAGCCGCGAAGACAATGTTCGCGCCATATGCGGGCGCCTGCGCCGGTTCGATGGCGAGGCGGTGGCCTGCACGGATGATGCCGCGGAGCGGATACTGGCGCGTATCGACGACTTCGCGGCCGGGCCGGTGGAGATGCAGCTCGATGACGGGAGCTGGATGCTCGTCACGCACAGCCCCACCACCGAGGGCGGCAGCGTACTGGTGCGCACGGACATTACGCCCCAGAAAAGCGCCGAGGAAGCGCTGCGCCACAGCGAGGAGTATTTCCGCAGGATCGTCGAGAACCATCCGCTGCCGGTGGTGCTGTTCGACATCGAGACCGGCGGCATCCTGTACGAGAGCCCGGCGGTGGCGGCGCTGCTGCGGCGGGACGAGTCGGCGGCCGGACAGTATTCGGCCCTGGAATACGTTCCCGACCCGGAGGAGCGCCGGCGCTTCGTTCGCGCCCTGCGCAGCGAAGGCGAGGTGCGCGACTTCGATACCCGGGTACGGCTGCACGACGGCGCCGGGGGCTGGGTGTCCATCACCGCCCGCCTGGTCGCTTACAAGGGCCGCGACACGGTCATCGCCAGCCTCGTCGACCTCACCGCGCGCAAGACCGCCGAGCAGGCCCTGGCGGACAGTGAGGCCCGCTACCGCACGCTGTTCGAGCATGCGCCGGTGTGCATACACGAGATCGATCTCGACGGCCGGGTCGCGGCGATGAATCCACGGGGCATGGAGATTGCCGGTGCGCCCGACATGGACACGATCATCGGCCGTCGTTACCTGGACCTGATCCACCCCGACGACAAGCCGCAGGCGGCAGAGCGCCTGCAGGCGGCGATGTCGGGCGAGCGCGTGGAGATGGAATTCCGCGGATTCGGCGACAAGGGTCACTACTTCTCGACGAAGATTCCGCTGCGCAACGACAAGGGCGAGGTCGAGAAGCTCATCGGGGTGGTCATCGACATCACCGAGCGCAAGCGCCAGGAAATCGAATTGCACCGTGCGCGCGAGACGCTGGAGGACGCGATCGAATCCCTGCCGGACGGCTTCGCGTTGTGGGACGCCGATGACCGCCTGATCACCTGCAACGCCAGGTTCCGGGAATACAACCAGCGGAGCGCCGACGTGCTCGAGCCCGGCGTGTCATGGTGGGACTTCATGCGCACCGCGGCCCGGCGGGGCCAGTATCCGGAAGTGGCGGGTGATATCGACGAATGGGTCGCCCGGCTGCGCCGGGAGCTCGACAGCGAGGGTCGGACGCGGGAATTCCATGACGCGGACGGCCGCTGGTTCCGGGCGATCGCCCGGCGCACGCGCCAGGGCGGGCTGGTCGGGGTGCGAGCCGACGTGACGCGGTACAAGCAGATGGAAGACGTGCTGCGCGACAGCGAGGCGCTGGTCCGCCAGGTTCTCGAGGCCTGCCCGGTGCCGATCCTGATGACGCGCTTGGACGGCCAGATACTCTACGAAAGCCCGGCCGGCCGCGAGCTGTTCGGCCGCCGGGCCACCGAGGAGAAGGACTACAGCCTGCGCGCCTGGGGTAGTCTGGCGGACCGCGAGGCTTATCTCGCCAGGTTGCGCGAGGACGGTGAGGTCGACGAGTACGAGGCCATGCTGCGCCGTCCGGACGGCCGCATGTTCCCCGGGGCCATCTCGGCGCGCCTGATCCGCTTCCGGGGGGAGGACGTGATCGTTTCCAGCACCCGCGACCTCACCGAGCAGCGCGCGGTGGAGGAGCAGATGCGCCGCCAGCGCGATGCGCTCTACCAGGGCGAGAAGTTGAGCGCCATGGGCCAGCTGCTGGCGAGCGTGGCGCACGAGCTCAACAATCCGCTGTCGGTGGTGGTCGGCCAGTCCCTCCTGCTGCAGGAGACCGCCGACGAGCCCAAGGTGGTGGACCGGGCGACCAAGATCGGCAACGCGGCGGACCGCTGCGCGCGCATCGTCAAGACGTTTCTCGCCATGGCGCGGCAGCAGCCCACGGAGATGACGTCGGTGGCGTTGAACGACGTCGTGGACACCGCGCTCGAGGTCACCGGCTACGCGCTGCGCTCTCACGAGATCGATGTGGTGGTGGAGTTGGCCGGCGACCTGCCGCCGGTATGGGCCGATGCCGACCAGCTCAATCAGGTGCTGACCAACCTCATCGTCAATGCCCAGCAGGCGCTGGAGGAGCAGCCGGGGCCGCGGCGCGTGAAAATCCGTACCGGCTACGAGCCGGATTCCAAGCAGGTGGTGCTGGAGCTCGGCGACAACGGCCCGGGCATGCCGCCCGAGGTGCGCTCACGCATCTTCGAGCCGTTCTTTACCACCAAGGACAAGGGCAGCGGCACGGGCATCGGCCTGGCCGTGTCCCATCGGATCCTGGCCACCCACGGCGGAAGCATCGCCTGCGAGAGCATGCCCGGGCGGGGCACGACCTTCTCGATCCAGCTGCCCGCCAATCCCCCCGATGCCCGCGCGGCCGAGCCGTTGGGCCCCGGGGCCGGCAAGCCGCAGCGGCTCGATGTGCTGGTGGTGGACGACGAGCCGGACGTGGCGGACGTCATTGCCGAGCTGCTGCGCACGGACGGCCACCGGGTAGAGGTCGTGGACTCGGGCCAGGCTGCACTGGCCCGGGTCGCGGATTGCGAGTTCAACCTGATCCTCAGCGACATCCGGATGCCGGGGCTGGACGGGCCCGCGCTCTATGCGCGGCTGGCCGAGACCCGGCCCGAGCTCGCCGGGCGCGTTGCATTCATTACCGGCGACTCGTTGAGCCCCAAGGCCAGGCAGTTCCTGGCGGCCAGCGACTGCC
>JBEPXK010000444.1:0-3870 GCA_041641915.1 Planctomycetota bacterium | reverse complement strand
AGCGGACTTCCTCAAGCAGCGCCACGACACCTCCGGCAAGGAACCGGCGAGCGGCGACTACACCGTCGACGACCTCACCCCCGACGGCCTGCGCCTGCGCTCGGACGGCCATCTCGCCTACGACCCGCACGACGGCGACAGCCGCTACCTCATCCACGGCGATTACAACGCGAGCGAGAACAGCCAGATCGAACCCGGCCACCTCGCCTTCTGGCTCAAGCCCGAGGAGGTCTGGCTCAAGCCCGAGGGGGACGAGGAGGAATGGAGCGGCGAAACCCTCACCCTGCTCGACCTGCGCATGCCCCGGGCCAATGCCGGGCTGCCGCTGCTCGACGTCGCCCTCGCCGCCGGGCGCGGTGGCAACCCGGCCTTCGATCCGCGCACCCCCGAGACCTTCGCCGCCGGCGGCAGCCCAGAGGCTGACATCACAGAGGCTGACATCATGCGCCTGTGGGCTGAACAGGCCAACGTACTGCAGAACCACTGGAGCCTGAGCTACGACGGCGCCAGCGGCCACCTGGTCCTGCGCATCGTCAACCCCGGCATCCCGCGCCCCGGCGACTACGGCCCCTACCTCCAGGCCGACGACCCGGCCACGCCCCATGTCGACGAGTCCTGTCTGTCGCAACCCGGCGGCCACCGCCTCGCCCCGCACCAGCCGCTGTTCGACGATAGCGGCGAGTTGCGCCCCGGCGCGGTGGTCGAGCACCGCTACAAGATCAAGCTCGAAAAGGACCGCTGGTACCACATCCAGCTGGCGATGGCCAACGACCGCCCGCAGCAGCAGGCGATCGTGGTCGACAACCGGGTCGGCCGCAACCTGCTCACCACCATCGCCGCGGGTGGCAGCGTCGATGACGAGCGCCCCGGCGACCACCTGACCTTGCCCGCCCTACTGCTCGATCAGGATCTGCCGGCGATCGATCCGGTCATCGGCCTGGGCGATGGCGCCGAGGCCTACGATCAGGTGATCCAGCTCAGGGCCTTGCTTCCGGGCAACCTCAATGCCGACCTGCGCGAGGTCCTGCCCGCGAGCGGCAGCGTGCGCATCGGCAACGAACACATCACCTACACCGGCCTCACCGCGAACACGATCACCGGCTGCCGCCGCGGCATGCGCCAGGACACCTTTGTGGAACCGGAGGCCCCCAGCGATCCCTGGGACGCGGCCACCAAAGCCAAGAAGATGCGCCAGCGCTGGCCGGCCATCCCCGCGCACGAGCGCTTCGCGCGGGTCTATCCCGCTGGCCTGCGGCTGAGCAATCCGGCACATACGCTGCTGCGCGGCGGGGCCACGCTCGCCGAACCGTCGGCGGTGGGCGATCCGCGCTTCCACTACCTGACCTGGGGCTATCTCAGCCCCAATCTCGGCGTAGACGGCGACAACGACGAGATTCCAGAGGATCCCCCGCCCGCCGGTGACGGCGTGCCCGAGTTCATCTACGACGGCTCGGTGGTGCGATTGCACACCGACTCCCCCGATCTCGTCTGGCCCGAGCGTGGCATCGTACGCATCATCCGCCTGAAGCAGGATTGGGAAACCGGTGGTGGCTGGTACTTCGCCTACGACAACAGTGCCGTCAACCGTCCCTCGGCCACCCAGCCCTTCATCAACGTGACCCATGGACCCCTCGGCTGGCCGAAGCGCAACGAGAACCTGCAATGGGACCCGAGCGCCGATGCCAGCAAGCGACCGATCGTGGTCCTGATATCCATGGAGCTCGCCACCAACGGCGTCGACCCACGCGAAAGCGGCGTCTATAGCAAACGCGGATCGGCTGACTTCGCGGACACGCTGCCCGCCGGTGTCAATCGCAAGCGCATGGTCATGCTCTACGACGCCGACCCCACCAGCGCGTCCTTCGGCCGGATCGACTGGCTCACCTTCCACACCATGGTCCAGGGCCCCGACGGTGCGAGCGGAGACGAACCCTGGTACCTGATCGACTACGACGGTTTCCGCTTCGACCCCCATCCCAAAGCCCATGGCGTGAGCGAAGGCGAGCCCCTGTTTCCGACCTACATGGGATGGTACAAGCAGCGCCACCGCGGTCTCGAACGCACCGCCGGGCCCGATGTCGACGTCGATGGCGACGACGTGCCGGACCCCTTCCCGGCCGGCACCCGCGTGACCCCGGTCCAGACCCCCGGGAACTCCGCCATCTTCAAGGCCCTGGTCTCCGGCGACGTGCTCACCATCCTGCCCAAGGCGAACCCGGCGTTGAGCCAGCCGGTGGCCGATACCGGCGGTTCCGTCGCCTCGCAGAGCCGCAAAGGCGGCTACCAGGTGGTGGTCCGCTACAGCCCCACCGACGGGCTGGTCGACTGGGATGGCGGTGACGACGTCGAAGCATTCGACCCTTCCTGCGACACCCACAACCACTACTTCGCTCTCTGCGAGGCGCTGCCGAACGAAAGTGAACTGCTCGATCTAAGCGCATGCGACGTGCTGATCGGCACCGGCTGGAACGGCCGCGACATCGGTAACTACCCCCTGACCGACGGCGTCTACGATCATGCGGACAAGCTGATCGGCAACCAGCACACCGACCTCCGCTCGCTGCTGCCCTACGCCAACTGGTTCAAAACCGATACGCACGCACCGCGCGTCTACATCGGCTGCGCCGACGACCGTACCAGCCACAACTCCGCAGCCGAGGACGGCATCGCCGCGACCATCGACCAGCTCTGCGCCGGGCGCCTGCTCGAGAGCGAGGATCACAACCGCGACCTGACTACCATCCCCGGCCAGCTGGTCGCCTTCCGCACCATAGAGGGCGACCTGCTAAAGGACGCCGGCGGCGATCCGCTGCGCGAGCTGCCCGCGGGCGAGGGCCTCGACGATGCGACCTGGCTCGAACTCGACCTGAAACAGATCCGCGAGCCCTTCCTCGATGCCAACAAGGGCAAACGCGGCCTGCTGCTCATCGGCGGCGAGGTGGTCGCCTTCGATTCGCCCCACTCGGTCTATGACGCAGGCGACCCGTTGGACCCGGACGACGACACCTTGATCGAACGCAGATGGGGCGCCCACGTGCGGATCATCGGCCGCGGTCTGCTGGGCACCGCCAGCGACCGGCCGCTGCGCCGCGGTGCCCCGGTCCTGCGCCTGCCGCTGGGCCCGGTGGTGCGGCTCGATCAGGACGTGGCCATCGCCCACCGCGGCGAGATCGAACTCGAGCTGCTCAAATACGATGATGATGGGGATGATGATGAGGCGGATGAACACGAAGGTGCGGACAGCCACCACCGCCCCTTCCCCCTGCCCAACCCCCTGCCCCCGGCCTTCCTCGCCTGCCGCCCCGATGGCAGCGCTTACGGCAGCAGCGGCGCTGAGCCCGCCCATTTCGAACTGCTCACCTGCGTGCGCCACGACAACCGCATCTTCACCGCGCCCTGGCTGCGCGGGCTCTACGGCACCGAGCCGCAGGAGCTCCAGCAAGGCGATCTGCTCATCGGCTTCTGGCCCCGCCACCGCTCCGGGCTTCCGCCCGCGAGCAGCCCCCACAGTATCGCCGACGAACGACGGATGCTGCGCAGCCGCAGCTACGCCTGGGCCGGCTTCCCCCTGCGGCTCTACGGCACCTGCTTCCACTCCAGCATCATCGACGACGATCCGGTGGTGATCGACATCGCAGACGACGCCGGCCTCAGCCTCTACGCCACCGGCCTCGCTGGCGGCGGTTTCGACTGGAACCCGGGTGCGGCCGAATCCATCGCGACCGGTTCGCATGTTGTCACCCTCTCCCCCTTCGACTGGCAATGGGGCGGAGCGAGCATTATTCCCTCCTATCGCGAGTTCCTGCCCGACGGCGGCGAGCTGCGCCTGTTCTGGCGCTACCCTGGCAACGTGATGGTCAACCGAAGCAC
>JBEPXK010000443.1:0-3871 GCA_041641915.1 Planctomycetota bacterium | reverse complement strand
GATCGAAGAGGAGATGAACGCCAAGGTGGCCGGGCTGCAGCGGCGGCTCGACGAGCTTGCGCGCAGTCTCGAATCACGCGATGCGCAGATCGCCGAGATGCAGAGCACCATCGACGGCGCGGGCGTAGGCCAGGTGCAGATCGATTCGCTGCAGGACGAGGTCGACCGCTTGCGTGGCGAGCTGGCCAGCGAGCGCGAACGGGTGCGCGAGCTCGAGTCGCAGGCCGGTGCCGGCGAACCCGGCGCCCGGACCCTCGAGCGGCTGCAGCAGGAGATCCGCAGCGCCCAGGAGCAGCGCGACACCCACCTCAACCGGCTGCGCAGCCTCGAGACCGAGGTGGCTGAGGAGCGCGGACGCCTGCAGGAGGTCGAGGCCGCACGCGATGCGTTGCGCAAGGACATGGCCACCCGCTCCGAGAGTCTGCGCAAGGAGATCGCGCAGATGCGCGAGCGGGCCGAGGCGGCCGAGGCCGAGAAGCGCGAGATGCGCGAAGAACTGGCCGGGCTGCGTGCGCGCGTCAAGGCGCTGAGCGAGGAATAGGGCTCGCGGGTACGATTCGAGCGGCGAACGCCGCGCATGGCTGGGCCCTGCAACAAAGGTTGCGCGGTTTGCGGCGCTCGCGTGACGAAGCGGTCCGCGCGAGCATCGCCGCGGGTATCGCTGGGGGATCCTGGCCGGATGGAAATCGGCGCGGCCGATCCACGGGAATCCTGACACAGCCAGAGGGGGCAGGTCCATTCGTTTGCGAATGGACCGCAGGGGCGATGCCCGGCGTGGTTCCAGCCTGTGTTCGGTGGACCAGGCCGGCTTGGTTGCCGGCGTGCGGCTGGTGGATCGTTCTGCGGGGCGACCGGTTACGGAGTCGGCTCGCCGCTGGACTTCGCCGGGACAGCGGGCCTTGCCGCGCGGGCTTGCCCGTCGCCGCTCGTCCGTTCGCCTGTCGCCTGTCGCCTGTCGCCTGTCGCCTGTCGCCTGTCGCCTCATCGCTCGACTCGCTGGCGGGGCATGGTCCCGCAGCTCGCGTTGCCCACGCGAAGCGTCGAGCAGCCCAAAAAAAAACCCCTGGCCAAGCTTGGCCAGGGGTCTTCCGGAAAAACCGTTCTTGTCGATCCTCAGGGGATGATGGCGAGGAGTTCGACGAATACGCCGATCTCGTCCACATCCTCGACATCGGCGTCCGCGTCACGCATGAGGTAACGCAGCTCGAAGTTGAGGGCGACGTTCTCTTCGTTGGTCGGCTGGGTCAGCAGGGCGGCGGCGACCTCGAACACGCTGAAGGCGTCGTCGTCGCCGGGGTTCAGATCGCCTGCGTCGACCATGACGTAGTCGAGCATCAGGGTGCCGGCCATCGGGGTGTCGGTGGCGAAGGTGTAGTTGGCCATCGCCATCGCGCCGTAGGCAGTGACCTCGCCGAGCGACCAGTAGCTCAGGTCGAAGCCGAAGGCGAGATTGCTCTCTTCCATCGCGGTGATCAGACCGTTGACGTCGATGCCCAGGGCGTCGTCCTGTTCACCCTCATCATCGACCGCAGCGCCCATGTCGTAGACCAGCGTGCCTTCGAACTCACCGATGTTCTCCATCTTGTACATGCCCTGGACGAGCAGTGCGATGTCGGCGTTGTCCTTGACACCTTCACCGAGAGCTGCGCGACCAAGAGGATCGCTACCGGTGAGGGCCTGATTGAGGTCGAGGTCGGGCTCGCCCGTGATGGGGATGTCGTCCACCAAGCCCCAGGCGCTGGACAGGGGCTGGGCCAGACCGTCGCACAGGGTGACGGCACCGCTGAAGTACTCGTTGGCCTTGAAGCCGATCGAGCCGCCGGTGGTCTGCTGCGGCTGCAGCATCTGACGCAGCTGGCTGGTGTTGATGCGGTAGAGGCCGGGGGCATCGGTGGCTTCGAGGCCGAGGCCGACTTCCATGTGACCCATCTTGAGGTAGGCCTGATCCGGCTTGAAGTCCCACTGGGCCCAGGCCTGTTCCACATCGAGACCGTCGAAGTTGCGGTCGGCGGTGTAGTAGAGCTCGAGCTTGGCGCTGACATCGCCAATGCTGTAGCCGAACTCGAGCTGGGCGCCGGCGAAGAAGTCGGCGACGGTGTCGCTGGCTTCCGGCTCGCCGGGAGGCGGAGTGGTGCCGCCCGCATTGGTCGAGAAGCCGAGGGCGTTCTCGTCGGCGCTGGTGATTTCGAGAATGGTGTCGACGTACCCGTCAAGGGTGACACCGCTGCCGATTTCGGCAGCCTGAACCGCACCCGCGGAGCAGGCGAGAATTCCCAGAGAGGGAACGATGTAACGAAGGCTCACTGCCTTTCCTCCTAGCTAGCTGGAGATAGTCCGCACTCTTCTGCCAGCTCCCACACAGAGCAGCTAAGCGCGTAACCGGTCTCTGAAGCAGCGCATCTTACAGCGCCAGCAAAGGTGTCAATAGCACTGAAAGGATTTCCAGCTTGCACGGTCGGGGTTGCGCGGAGGGGGGGCAAAGCATGTGGATTGTTTGGCATGGGCCTTGCTTAAAACCAACGTGGGTTTTTCTAAGTCGTCTTTGTGTCACGAGTTAAGTGGTAGCCAGTCGTCGCGGCCGCGTCTCGCGAGCCGCCGCGAAGCCGGATTGTGGAGCGAAACCGGGGCGACTGGAGCCGATCGGCGATTTGCCGCAGCAAAAAAAGTCTTTGTCGTCGTGTGGCCGTGACGGCTCGCTTCTGGCGCGATTGGGGGCCGGGCGCAGTGGGCCGAGAACGGGTCGACGGGACATGGCGATTGCGCCGTGCGCGCGGCGCGCAGGCTCTTCAGCCGTCCATGTTCATCCTCCTGCTTACCTGCAGTGCCATTGCCTACGCGTTGCAGAACACCCTCATCGCCGCCGCCTGCCGCCGCAACGACGTGCTGGTGGTGGTGACCTGGCGCGGGTTGACCCTGGCGCTGCTGATGGCGCCGTTGTTGTTCTGGGCCGATGCCGCGGCCTTCGCGTGCCTGGATGCCCATGCGTGGCCGCTCGTCGGTGCCTGTGTGGCCGGCGCTTCGGCCAACCTTTTCGGCTCGCTCTCGGTACGTCATCTGAGCGTGGGTATCGCCAACGCGGTGTTCATGAGCGTTTCGACCGTCGCCACCGCGCTGTTCGCGATGCTGTTCTATCGGGAGCGGCCGTCGCCCTGGGAGTTCCTCGGCATGGGGTTGATCCTGGGCTGCGTGGTTCTGCTGACGCTCAGCAGCCGGCGGCGGCCCCGGCCGGTGGCCACCACCGCGGGCGGGGTGGCGATCGGGGTCGTCTGCGCCTGTCTCTTCGGTTTGTTGATATCGACCGCGGTCACCTGCCTGCTCACCGTCACCCGCGAGGTGGATCCGTTCATCGCCGCCTGGGCCTGGGAGGGGGGGATCGGCGTGGTTGCGCTGGTGTTCCTGCTGCTGCGCCGCGCGCTACGGTCTACCGCGGCGGTGGCCATGCCGCCGCGCGAGACCGGGCTGCTCGCCCTGGCGGTGGCGCCGACCGCCGTGGGTACCGGCTGTTATACCGTCGGCACCGCGCTGCCGGGCAGCAGTCTGGCGGTGGCCGGGGCGATGCTGGGCACGATCATGATCTTCAGCGCGCTGTTCGCCCGGCTGGTCTACAGCGAACGGCTGACCCGGGAGCAGTGGCTCGCCGTGGCCGGCGCCTGCGCCGCGATCGTGTTGTTCCAGCTGACCGCGAACTGAGTGGCTTTTTCTCAGAGGGGGCGCTGCCCCCTCGCGCGCTCACGCGTGTCCCAGCTGCGCTTGCTCCTCGCTTCGCTGCGGGGCTGCGCTTGCGCTGCGTCGGCCCGGTGGCCCCACCTGGGCCACCTATCGCTGCGCGATGCCGCCTCCGCCCCCCGGCCTCTGTCGCCCTTCGCCAGCT
>JBEPXK010000442.1:2281-3882 GCA_041641915.1 Planctomycetota bacterium | reverse complement strand
GCCGCCGGGCGAGCACCATTCCCGGGCTGGCGGGGTCGTCGTCCCGCGCCACCACGATCTCGTCCACCCGCGGCATCAGGCCGTCGGCACGCAGCCGGGCCTCCACGTCCCGGCACTTGGCGCAGGCTTCGCCGCCGTCCAGCAGTTTCTTGACGAACACCACGGTAAGCGTGTTGGCAGACACCTCTGTCACCCCGTTTTGCGAACGTTGCCGGCATGCAGGCCGCACTCCTTCTCCGCGCTGTTTTCCCACCACCAGCGACCCTCGCGCTCGTGCTGGTTCGGCAGCACTGCCCGAGTGCAGGGCTCGCAGCCGATGCTGACGAAACCCTTGCGGTGCAGCTCATTGTAGGGAACGTCGTTGTCGCGGATGTACGCCCACACGTCCGCGGAGCT
Organism: Planctomycetota bacterium; assembly: GCA_041641915.1. Classification (GTDB taxonomy): domain Bacteria; phylum Planctomycetota; class UBA11346; order UBA11346; family UBA11346; genus SLQH01. The sequence goes on along the minus strand of JBEPXK010000442.1, from coordinate 3,486 downwards.
CCAGTTGGCCAGCGGGTTCACTTTCACCAGCGCGCGGTCGGGCCCGGAGAACACGTTGTCCTGCTGCACCACCGGCACCTCGGCGCGGGTGTCCGGGCTCTGGTCGTGGCGCTGGCCGGTGACCCAGGCGTCGAGCGTCGCCAGCTTGCGGCTCAGGGGGCCGACCTTGCGGATGCCGCAGCACTCGCTGTGGCCGTCGCGGTAAAAGCTGAACAGGCCCTTGTCGCGCACCAGCCGGCCGAGCTGTTCCGCGTCGGGATGCAGCACATCCATCTCGATCGGATACGTCTCGCGCACCGTCTCGATGAACCGGTAGGTGTCGGCATGCAGCCGGCCCGTATCGAGCGTGAACACCGGGACGCCGGGGCGGATGCGGCTGGCCATGTGCACCAGCACAACGTCCTCGGCGCCGCTGAACGACACGGAGATGTTGTCGTACTCGGCGAGCGCCCACTCGAGGACCTCCTCGGGATGACGGTCGGCCAGTCGCCTGGCCAGGGGCTCGAAATCGAAGGTGGTCATGCTCGGGTCTCCTGTCTGCTGCCCGCAGTGCCGGCGGCACGTTGGCGGAAGATTAGCGGGATACGGTCCTGTGACGGCTGGTAGCGCACGGAAATCTCGTCGAAGCCCTCGACAAGCGCCTCGACGCTCTCCCCCGGCGCCGGCTCGAAGGCATCCATGCCGCACCGCTCCATGAACATCACGTGGTCGCGGCGCGCACCCAGGGCGCGAAGCTCGCCCCGGTAGCCGCAGCGCTCGCGCAGCAGGTACGCCTGCGAATAGCCCCGGCCCTCGCCGAACTGCGCGAACTCGACAGCCACCAGGGGCAAGTCGCGGGCGAATGGCGCCAGGTCCTCCACCGAGTCGCCGGGGGCCAGGCGCACGCCGACATCGCCGTCACGGCCGGCGTACGTATCGTGCTCGTCGAGCCACCGTGCGAGCGAAACTGTCACGTTGCCCGTCCCCAGCGGCTCGTCGTCAGCGCGATGCGACCACTGATTGCTCTGCGCTTTTCGATTGATGATGACCGACATAAACCTGGTCCTTGAATGGCTGGATACCGACACGCGAGTAGGTGTCGATGAAGGTTTCCCCGGCGCGACGCTCGCCCAGGTACACGTTGATGATCTGCTCGACGGTCTCCGCGACGGCGTCCGCGGGCACGCTCGGCCCGATGCGCTTGCCGATCGCCGCGTCGTCATCCG
>JBEPXK010000442.1:0-2271 GCA_041641915.1 Planctomycetota bacterium | reverse complement strand
GGCCCGATGTCGTAGAGCCGGTCCAGCCGATCGAACCGCTCGTTGATCTGCCTGGCGATGGGAATGGAGCCGGCGTTGGCCAGGGAGCAGAAATCCAGGCCGGGGCAGCAGATCATGTCGTTCAACGTGCCGACGTTCGGCGTCGCCAGCCCCTGCTGGTCGAGCGCGCGCCAGACCTTGACGACGTCTTCCTGCCTGACCCACGCCAGCACCAGGTTCTGCTCGTGGGTGCTGCGGATCTCGTCGCGGCTGTAGCGCTCGCCGATGTCGGCAATCGCGCGCATCTGCTGCGAGGTGACGTCGCCCGGCGGGACCCCCGGCTCCTTCAGGGAGATGGTCACGATGCGGTAGCCGGGGTGCTTGTGCTCGGCGGTGTTGTGCCGGTACCAGTCGGCGAACCGCGTATCCAGCATCCAGCGGTCGATCCGGCGGGTGTCCGCGGCGTCGGGCGGGCCGTCTGCCGGAAGCGCCGCGCGGAAGTGCCGGGCCACGGTCTCGATCTCCTGGTCACCGATCTCCAGCGACTGATCGCCCTCCAGCATGCTCTGCCACTCGCGCTCGACCTGGCTGCGAAAAGCCTCGATACCCACGGCGTTGACCAGGATCTTGATGCGCGCCTTGTGGATGTTGTCGCGGCGCCCGAGCAGGTTGTACACGCGCAGGATGGCCTCGATGTACGACAACAGGTAACGGCGCGGCAGGAACCCGCGGATCAGTTTGCCCACCACCGGCGTGCGCCCCATGCCGCCGCCCACCCAGATCTCGAAGCCGGCCTCGCCGTCAGCGTTCTCCACCAGGCGGATGCCGATGTCGTGGAACCTGATCGCGGCGCGGTCGCGCTCTCCGCCGGTTACCGCGATCTTGAATTTGCGCGGCAGCCAGGAGAACTCCGGATGCAGGGTGGACCATTGGCGGATGATCTCGCAGTACGGCCGGGGGTCCGCCACCTCGTCGGCGGCCACGCCGGCGAAATGATCGCTGGTTACGTTGCGCACGCAGTTGCCGCTGGTCTGGATGGCGTGCATGTCCACGTCGGCCAGTTCTTGTAGAATGTCCGGCACGTCCTTCAGCTCGGGCCAGTTGTACTGGATGTTCTGGCGCGTGGTGAAGTGGCCGTAGCCCCGGTCGTACCTGTCGGCGATGCGGGCCAGCGCGCGCAGCTGGCGGGAGTCGAGCAGGCCGTAGGGAATCGCGACACGAAGCATGTGAGCGTGGCGCTGCATGTACAGGCCGTTTCTCAGGCGCAGCTGCTTGAACTCGTCATCGGCGAGCTCCCCGTTCAGATACCGTTCGACCTGCCCGCGGAACTGGCGTACCCGCTGATTCACCAATGACCGATCGAATTCGTCGTACTGATACATGCTCTTTGCCGTCTTGCCGGGCTGCGTTTTCACGCCATGGTAAGGACCCCGGTTAAGAATAAAAAAGTATAAATATCGATATTTATATAATTTTTAGTTATTCTGATGCCGCGTACCGAGCCCGCAACCGGTAAATCCGCCGCGCGACCCCGCGACGCGGCGCAGCGCTGCATGCGCCGCGACCGGGCGCGCCTGGCGCGCCTGCGCAAGTCCGGGCGCCGCCGCGAGCACGACCAGCTCCTGGCGACATCCCGGGCCCTGCGCCAAAGGCGGGCGGCGAACGCCCCGGCTCCGCGTTATGACGACGCCCTGCCGATCACGGCGAAGAAGGCGGAGATTCAGCAGGCCATCCGCGACCACCAGGTGGTCGTGGTCTGCGGCGAGACCGGCTCCGGCAAGAGCACCCAGCTGCCCAAGCTCTGCCTGGAGATGGGCCGCGGCATCGAGGGATTCATCGGCCATACCCAGCCGCGGCGGGTGGCGGCCCGGGCGATCGCGTCGCGGCTCGCCGAGGAAATGGACAGCACCGTCGGCGCCCACGCCGGCTACAAGTTCCGCTTCGCCGAGCAGGTGAGCGACGAGACCTACGTCAAGGTGGTGACCGACGGCATGCTGCTGGCGGAGCTGGAGGCGGACCGGCGCCTCGAGCAGTACGACACCCTGATCATCGACGAGGCCCACGAGCGGTCCCTCAACATCGATTTCCTGCTCGGCATCCTGAAGCGGATCCTGCCCCGGCGGCCCGACCTGAAAGTCATCGTTACCTCGGCGACCATCGACCCGCAGAAGTTCTCGCGCTACTTCGACGCGGCCCCGGTCATCGAGGTATCGGGGCGGACTTACCCGGTCGAGGTCCGCTACCGGCCGTTCGACCAGGGCTCCGGCGACTCGGCGGACCGCGACCTCGAGG
>JBEPXK010000441.1:0-3896 GCA_041641915.1 Planctomycetota bacterium | reverse complement strand
GTATCGAGCTGCCGCCGGGGCTGACGGTGCTCGACACCGCCGACCGGCCGCGCTTTGGCGTCGGCCCCGACGCCCACCGGCCGCACGTGGAACGCGACGGGCAGCGGCTGTCGCTCGACTTCCCGGGTTATCTGCCGGCGCGCAATCACCGCCGGCCGATGACCCATCACCGCAGCTGGTGCGATCTGCATCATCCCCTGGTGGTGGTGGCCGACGATCGCGCGGACGGCAGCGAACTGGTGATCCACCGGCGGGCGATGGGCGATCACCATACCAGCCGCTATGCGGTGACGGTGCTCGACGATCCGGGCGTACAAGGCCCTTCGCAGCAGCGGCGCAACGTCCAGCCGGTGTTCCTGCCCTGGTTCAGCGAGCACGAGCAGGCGGCGGTCGCGCACGCCTTGCTGCGCTGCGGGATCACCGACGTCAACCTCAACTGGCACACCTTCGGCGTGCCGTTGCTGCCCAGCGTGGTCTATGCCCGTAGCGTGCGCATTCTCCGGCGCGAGATCCCGGGCGTGCGGGTGTGGATCGGCGGCATGCCCGGTGCCGACAGCGTGCTGCCGCGCGCGGAGGGGGTCTACGGCCGCCCCATCCCCTTTGTCGCTGATCCGGCGGTCGCGGTGGAACACGGGCGCGACCTGGTGATCGAATCGGAGCGTTCGTGGTGCGAAGCCACCGGGGCCGACGGGGTCATGATCACCCTCGCCGAGCCCGCGCTCGACGACGAAGATCCCTGGCCGCCGCATTCCTTCTCGGCCGCCAATCGTCGCGCCTTTGCGCGCGAGGCCGGGCTCGGGGCGGTGCCGGATCCGATCGCCATCCGCATGCACCACCCGGAGGGCTGGATCGAATTCTGTTGTCGCCAGCTGCGACGCCTGGTCGAGGTCGCCCGGCGCGGCCATGGCGAGCGCCCGCTGGCGGTATGCCAGGTCGGGCGGCATGCGCCGGCCGCGAATGCCGCGCCGCCGGAATGGCGGCGCATCGCCGAATCGGCCGACCTGAGCATCTTTATCCACCATCATGAAGATGCCGCGGCGCCCCTCTCCGGCGAACGGTGGGGGTTGAGCCGGCTCGGTGGCATGCCCCAGGCGTGGTGGGAGCACTGGAACGATCGCCTCGGCTGCATTCCCGATCCCGGTTACGCCGTGCCCGACATGAAGATGCAACTCGCGCTCTCCGGCGGCACCGGGGTGCGGGTGTGGAACTGGGCCCATTTCGATGGGCGGGTCCAGCGGCATCTGATCGAATGGCGCTGAGCGCGCGCGCGTGGAGCCGGCGATGAGCCGGGGTGACCCGCGCGTTCAGCGCGGCGGACCGCCGCGGCTGCAGACCCGGTTGGTCGAACGCCTACGGGTCCTGCTGCTGATCAATGCCCCGTTGTTCATCGGCTCGGCCGCCTTCGGCTTCTGGATCATGACCGATGATTCGGCCCGGCTCGGCCTCGGCCCTGAGGACGGCCTGTTTCCGATCCTGATGGTCCTCGTCTGCTGCCTGGTCGCCGCGCTCAGCGCCTGGGTGCTGCTGCCGGTGGCCCGCTGGTGTCGCGCCTACCCCGCCTGGCACTGTCGTCACACCAGCCGCTTGTTCTGGGCTCTCCCGGCCTGCGGCGGCTTCCTGGTCTGGCTGGGCCTGTGGCTGGTGAGTATGGCCCTGTTGGTCCTGTCGGCGGTGGCGGTGATCGGCGGCCTGGTCGAGCTGTATCAGGCCGGCGATGCCGACGTGGCACACCAGGAGGCTGGCGAGGAGGCTGGCGGCCGCCCCTGAGGCGCCCGGTGGGACGCGCTGATGTTCGCCGGCAATGAAGGGGTGGAAGCCGACGAGCGGGTGTTGACAACCCTCCACGTCCCTTTCCGCATGCTCGCCCTGACGGTAAGTCGCCCGGCGAGCGTCGCGTCTTCATCATCAGCCACCTACTGAGGAGACCGCCCGTGTCCCTGCGTCATGTCCTGCCTTGTCTGCTGTTCCTCGCTACCAGCGTCGGCGCGTATGCTGAAACGGTATACATACCTGAGCACGGACTGCGATTCGCGCATCCGGAAGACAGCAAGGTCACGCTGTTCATGTACAACACGGACGCGGGCTATCTCGTGCGGGCCGAGGCCAGCGGCAAAGCAGCTGATTTCGACCGTGCCAAGCCGAAGGTCTGGCATGGGGGGGTGCAGATCCGCTTCAGCTCCGCCGATCCCGGCAAGCGCGCGACGGCACGCAAGCTGTTCCTCTCCTCCTTGCCAGCCGGCGTGGAAGCGGCGCCGTCGGATGCGGACATGCCGCTCTACCAGACGGTGGACGAGGAGCGAGCGCCGCTGGTGCCGGTGGCGGCGGTCAGCCAGGTCATCGAACGCGATGAACGGCCGGACGAATACGAGACCCGCCGGGTCTACGAGTTCGGCGACGCCATGCTGCTGGTGCGCATCTACAGCTACGGTCAGCCACCGGCCGAATGTCCGGCGCTGATGCGCGTGCTCGACGCCTTCGAGCTGGTCGCCCCGACCGCGACCGCCCCGGCGGCTCAGGACGAGGCCGGCGCCCCGGCGGCGAACCCGGACGAGGAATCCGAGTCGTGAGCCCTGATCGTAGCGCGGCCCGCGCCGCCGGTAACCGGGGCCATGTTGGCCCCGTATTCGCCCAAGCACTTGTTCCGTCTAGGCTTGCAGCAATCCCACGGGGCCCCGCCATGGATCGCAGCATCGCACACACACCAACGTCGGACCCGGCGATCGATGCTGGCCGTGGGTTCCCGGGGCCATCAAATGGCCTGTCGCTGTGTCATTCGCAGGCTGTGTCTGTCGTTGCGCCACGGGATTTCCCGTCGCAGCGCCGGGCACCGCGGCAATACAGCACTGACCGGAGACGGTTTTCCGGTCCAGAAGACGCCACCGAGGCACCCGCCGACCGTGGCCGATCGCGAAAGCGAGGAGTACCAGCCATGCGCTTCATCCAATACCTCCTGGTCGTCCTGATGGCCTTCCCCGCGACCATGATGATCACCGGTTGCGGCAGTGGGGTCACGACCCAGGACGCCACCGGCGGCGGGACGGGGCCGAATCCGACCGATCCGGGCGATGACGATCCGGGCGATGACGATCCAGGCGATCCGGATCCGGGCTCGGGCGATACCACCATTAATGATATCTCGATTGTCACCGGCAGTGGGACCGACGTGCTCGCGCTCGACCCGCCGGTGGTCGACTTCGGTGTGGTCATGCCCGGCGAGACCGAGACCTACACCTTCGTCGTCTACAACAACGGTGGTGCTGAAGCCTTGTTCACCAATGATCCGCCCATCCTCCTCCAGCTCGATCCGGGTGCCAGTGGTTGGGCCGTCAGCGATCAGCCCGCGGCGACCATCGGCCCTGACGGTGGCAGCATCAACTTCACGGTGAGCTACACGCCCGAAGAGGTGGAACTCTCCTCCGCAACGATTTTCCTCGATTTCGAGGGAATCGGCGAACTCCAATTCGGCGTCAAGGCCGGCATTCGCGAAGAGGTCTACATCTTTGGCAACAGCCTGCCGATCCTCAACGGCGACAGCAGCCCCCGCCCCGAGGACCTGACCGATTTCGGCGAGCACAGCCTCAAGGATCGCGGCGGCGATACGCACATGTTCAACATCCAGAACCTGACCGGGGCCGAGATCACCGTCACCGACCTGTCGATTCTGCTGCCCGAAGACAACTCCACCCCGGCCGGTTCGTTCGAGCTGGTCGAGTTCAACGACGACACCGCCTGGTCGCTGCCCTACGTCCTCTCGGCCGACTCCAAGGCTACCTACAAAATCGAATACACGGCGCTCAAGGCCGGACCGGTCACGGCCACGGTGCGGATGACCTACACCGACGCCACCGGCACCACCTACGCCTACAACTACCGCATTCTGGGCACCGGTCTCTACG
>JBEPXK010000440.1:0-3901 GCA_041641915.1 Planctomycetota bacterium | reverse complement strand
GGTTTTCTGCGAAAATGGGCCGTAGGCCCGCAGAAAACGCGGCCGGAGGCCGCGAACCCCGACCGAGGCCGTGGGGGTGTGCGCCGAAGGCGCGAGGGGGCAGCGCCCCCTCTGAGGGAAGCGTCATGAAGCACCATCTGCGCAAAGGGCAGACCTGCGGCGGCTATCGCATCCTCGGCGTGCTCGGAGCGGGCAGCATGGGCAGCGTGCTGCTGGCACGACAGTTGAGCATCAACCGCCTGGTGGCGCTGAAGGTCCTGCCGCCACAGCTGGTGCAGCGCCACCCCCACCTCGCCGGGTTGTTCCTGCGCGAAGCCCGTGGCGTCGCCCAGCTCGACCACCCCGGAATCATCCGCGTCCACGACGCGGGCACCATCGCCACCGCCGACGGCCCGATCTATTACTTCGCGATGGAGTACGTCGACGGCGAGAGCCTCGCCGCCATCCTCGACCGCGCCGGGGCCTGCGATGGCCCGACCATCGCGGCAGTGATGCGGACCATGGCGGAGGTGCTGGTCTACGCCCACCGCAAAGAACTGGTCCACCGCGACATCAAGCCGGCCAACATCCTGCGGGCCCGCGGCGGCGCGATCAAACTCGGCGATTTCGGTCTGATCCAGCTCCAGGGCGAACCGGGAACCGACCGGGTCATGGGCACGCCGGGCTACATGAGCCCCGAACAGGCCTGCGGCCTGGGCGTGGACCACTGCTCCGATCAATACAGCCTCGGCTGCACCCTGTTCCATATGCTCACCGGCGCGCCGCCATTCCATGGCAGCGAGGCCAGAAGCGTGCTCCAATCGCATGTCCACGACCCCGTGCCCGACCCGGATGCGCTGCGCACAGAGCCCAGCCCGTGGTCCGCGCTGTGCAGGCGGTTGATGGCCAAGGCCCCGGCGGAGCGCTTTGTCGATCCCGGTGAGCTGCAGAGCGCCGTCGCCAGCATCCTCGCCGAGGGCTCGCGCACGACCACCTCGGGCCGCCGTCGCCGACCACATACCCGCCGCTCCCGCCCCCGGACGCCGCGCCTCGCCCAGCGGTCGCGGCCCCGCGATCGCGCGCAGCGCGGCAAGCGCGCGGGAGCGTCTGCGAACAAGGGCGCCGACGCGGCCCAGGAGCCTCGGCGATCGGATCCACGCCGCAACGCCCAGCGACCCGCGGCCCCGAAAGCCACGAGCGCGGCCACGCCGCAACCGCAGATCCAGGCGGATCGGCCGCCGCCGCCGCCGCCGCCGCCGCCCACGCACATGACCGCGGCCCCCCTGCGGCTCCCGCTCGAACCCTGCGCGCGCGGCCTGCGTCGACTGGCCATCGCCGGGGCCAGGGTCAGCGCCCTGCCGCTGGCTCCCGGCTGGCGCGTGCGCGTGGTCCTCGGCCGCCATCATCTGCTCACCGCCGAAGACGACCCACGCGCCTGTATTCTCGCCCTGCCACGCGAACGCATGCTGCCCCTGGTCCTGCAGACCGTGCTCGCGGAGCGGGTCCGTGCGCGGCGGCTCGACCCGCAGGCCTGGCTGACCGAATCGCTCGCCTTCCTCAGCCGCGCGCTCGAGCAGCGCTGGCAGACCGTGCCCGCGGCGATGCGTCTGCGCCGGCCGCTGCAGCGATTGCGCAGCAGGACCGGCCCCACCGGCCCCCTGCTCTACGAACCCGCGACGCACGGCCGCGGTGGCTCCGAGATCATCGCGCTGGCCCGGACCACCGGCGCCCCCATCCTGCCCGTCAGTTACAGTGCCATTCCCGGCGCCCTGTGGGGAAGGCGACGCTGCCTCGTCGCCGCCCCCCTGGCGACGATCCTGGTCGGCTTCGCCGCCCCGCTCGTGCCCGATCCGGCGCAGCCACCCCAGGTGCTCGCCGCGGCGCTCGACGCGCGGATGCGGGCCCTGAACCGGGATCTCGACCGTCGCTCCGGATTGGCCGACTGACATTTGAGGAGCCCCCGATGCTGCGTCGCTACCTGATATTGCTCACCCTGCTCGCGCCGATGGCCGCCGTCGAGCCGCTCGCCGTGGCGCTGCCCGCTCACCCCCACCAGGGCGTGTTCGTGGTCCAACGCGCCGACGCGCTGTGCTGCCCGATCAGCCTGCCGACCCCGGGCGATCAGGTCGATCCCTGGCTCGAACTCGGGCGGGTGCTGCGCCGCCACGGCGACGCCCGACTGATCAAGGATGCGGTCGTCGACGCCGATTCCGGCCAGGTCGATCAGCTGCCGGTGGCGCTGCCCGGCGAGCGGCTGCACGGCGTGATCGTGCTCAGCATCCCGGCCGAGGTCGAACGCGAGGCGGTGGTCGAACGCTACCGCGCCCTGCGTCAGGCCCTGGCGCAGTCTGCCGCCAGCGGCATCGATTGGCAGCCGACGGCGCTGGCCCTGCGCGCCCCGCAGCAGTACCGGCAGGAGGTGCTCGAAGCGATCACCGACGACATCGGCCACATCGTCGTCAGCCTCGGACCGGGGTACGCCGCCGAGATCCAGGGGCTGTCGGCCCCGCTGACCATCAGGCCACACAGCGGGCTCGATCTGCGCCTGAGCATCAGCTATGCGATGCGCATCCATCAGCCGGAGCGGGGGCGATGACCCACGCGCCGGGGCGCGGCAGCTGAGCCACGCGATGCCGATCGCCGCGATCAGCCTCGATTTCTACCAGACGCTGGTGTACCCGCGCGGCGGCATCGCCCGCGGGCCGTGTTTCGTCGAATATTGCCGCAGCCAGGGCATCGCGCACCGCCGCTGGTGTAATACCGACCTCTATGCCCTGTTCGCTTATTACGACCAGGCCTACCGGCCCGAGGCCGACGAGGCGACCCACGCCGCGTTCTGGCAGGAGTTCACCGTGCGGTTGTTCGTCCGCCTCGAGGCCACGGTATCTCCTCGCCGCGTGCGCGAGCATGCGGTCGCGGTACGCGAGATCTTCGGCCCGGACCACTTCGCGGTGTACGACGACGTGATCCCCGCGCTCACGGCCCTGCAGGAGCGCGGTCTGCCGCTGATGGTGGTCTCCAACTGGCCTCTGGGGCTGGATCACTTCCTGACCGAGCTCGCTCTGCGCGATCACTTCCATGTGGTCGTCGGCTCGGCCGCCGTCGGTCTGCGCAAGCCCGAGCCGGCGATCTTCATCGAGGCCTGCAAGCGCCTGGGCGTGCCGACCTCACAGGTGCTGCACGTCGGCGATCAGATGCTCGACGACGTGATCGGCGCCAGCGCCGCCGGGGTCCGCGGGGTGTGGCTCAACCGCCACGGCGATCGCGCCACCGATGGCGAGATCGCCTCGCTCGCCGAACTGCCCGGGCTGCTGGAAACGCTCGCGTGATCAGAAGCTGGCGCCGAGCTCCCAGATGATACGGAACTCCTCGTCGCCGTCGACCTGCTGCACCACGCCGATGCCCGGCGCGAGCAGCGCGCCGTCGAATTCCCACTGGCTGTTGATCATCAGGCCGTAGCTGCGGTACCAGCGCGTATAATACCACACCCCGCGATTGCCCAGGATCCGGTCCTCGCTCAACCGCGCCGCCTCGTAGAACAGCTCGGCGACCACCTGCCGGTTGACCAGCGGCGAGGTGCCGATGCCGGCGAAGGGGCGCCACAGCGGCAGGCGGTAGGCGATGCCGTAGCCGAAATAATACGGGCCGACATCCTGTTCGCTGCCGTAGCCGCGCGGATAGCCGGTGCGATTGCCGCCGCCGATGATGAAGGTTTCCTGCAGGATCTCGTCGCCCTCGCTCCAGCCGACATCAGCCCCGACCACCAGCTGGTGTCCGGCGGCGGGCCAGACCGGCACGGCGAAGCGCGCGCGGGCGAGGATCTGATCGCGCTCGAACCCGCCGCCGAAACCGCTGTGCTCGTAGGTCGCGCTCAGCGCGAGTCCGTCGGTCGGCGCGAAGGAATCGGCGAAACGGGTCATCC